>JAZGER010000001.1:0-12155 GCA_036478835.1 Gammaproteobacteria bacterium
AGAATTTTGCGCTGCTTGTCGTAATCCGTTCCACCATAGGCCAACCCCAGCTGCAAGCCCGTATGTGCGCCGATTTGAACCGCGTCTTTATGGATTTGAATAGCCAGCTCTCGCGTCGGCGCCAAAATTAATGCCCTGACCTGCGAAGGCTTGCGCTCTGCAGCTGCGGGGTGTTTCATTAAATGCGCATACATCGCCACCAGAAAAGCGGCCGTTTTACCCGTCCCCGTCTGCGCCTGGCCAGCAACATCAACACCTTTCAATGCGAGTGGGATTGTTTTAGCCTGGATCGGCGTGCAGTGTGTAAACCCTGTCGCTTCTATCCCTTTCATCAATTCCTCAGGGAGGTCGAAGTCCTTAAAAACTACGTCTGATAGATGATTTTTTTGCATATTCGACCAAGCATAACCTAAAAAAATAAATATAGTGACTATTTGGGGTTGCAATTGCCTGTTTTTTCGTATGATAATCACCCTATTCAGGCAATCAGTGCTTTAACAAGAAAAAAGCACTGATTGCTGCACGAAATATTCAAAACCACAACACTCCCAAACGACTAATTGCGTGATACACCTCTATGCTTAACAACCTCTGGTCGGAGACAGCCAAGTGACCGAAAATATTATTTATTTAACCGATAGCTCATTCCAGGAAGAAGTTCTCGATAGCTCTGAACCCGTTCTCGTCGACTACTGGGCAGAATGGTGCGGACCCTGCAAAATGATTGCCCCTATCCTTGGCGAAATCGCTGATGAGTATCAAGGAAAAGTCAAAATTGCCAAGTTGAATATTGATGAAAACCCTCAGACCCCTCCAAAATTTGGCATTCGTGGCATACCGACGCTCATGCTATTCAAGGATGGGAATGTGGAGGCCACCAAAGTAGGGGCGTTATCGAAATCCCAGCTAACCGCTTTTCTGGATACCAATATCTAATAAATAATTCAGGCTCAGCCCGTTTTAAAACAGGATGAGCCTGAGCCAGCACACATAACAAATAGCGCCATTTCGCCTTTTCGAGGCATCAATCAACCGCATTGAAACATAACTTATGAATCTAACCGAACTCAAACAAACACCCGCATCTGAACTCATCGAAACCGCCCGCTCCATGGGTATTGAAGGCACCCGCTCACGAAAACAGGATGTCATTTTTTCTATTTTAAAATCTCGCGCCAAAAATGGCGAAGATATATTTGGCGACGGGGTTCTGGAAATATTACAGGATGGATTCGGGTTTCTGCGCTCTGCTGATAGCTCGTATCTTGCGGGGCCGGATGACATTTACGTATCTCCCAGCCAGATCAGACGATTCGGTTTACGAACCGGCGACACGATTTCTGGAAAAATTCGCCCCCCTAAAGATGGAGAGCGCTATTTCGCCCTGCTCAAAGTTAATGAGATTAACCATGAAAAGCCCGAAAATGCGAAATCAAAGGTATTGTTTGAAAATTTAACCCCGCTACACCCCAATGAAAGAATGATGCTTGAGCTGGGTAACGGAAGCACGGAAGATATCACGCCACGCATTATTGATCTGGCAGCACCCATTGGAAAAGGCCAACGCGGGTTGATTGTCTCCCCTCCGAAGGCGGGTAAGACAATGCTACTGCAAAACATTGCTCAGTCAATCACGGCCAACCATCCAGAAGTTTATTTAATCGTTTTACTGATCGACGAACGCCCGGAAGAAGTCACGGAAATGGCTCGCTCGGTACGCGGCGAAGTCGTTTCCAGCACCTTTGATGAACCTGCCAGCCGCCACGTTCAGGTCGCTGAAATGGTGATCGAAAAGGCCAAAAGGCTTGTCGAGCACAAGCATGACGTTGTCATACTCCTCGACTCAATTACGCGCCTGGCTCGTGCTTATAACACGGTGATCCCCTCATCAGGAAAAGTACTGACAGGGGGTGTTGACGCGAATGCCCTGCATCGGCCAAAACGCTTCTTTGGCGCCGCAAGAAATATCGAAGAAGGCGGATCGTTAACGATAATTGCTACGGCACTGGTCGAAACAGGCTCTCGAATGGATGACGTCATCTATGAAGAATTTAAAGGCACCGGCAATATGGAAATTCATCTTGATCGACGGATTGCCGAAAAACGCGTGTACCCGGCAATCAACATCAACCGCTCGGGGACTCGACGCGAAGAGTTGCTCACCAAGCAAGATGAACTCCAGAAAATATGGATCTTGAGAAAGCTACTGCATCCAATGGACGAGCTGGCAGCCATGGAATTCATGCTGGATCGCCTGAAAGAAACAAAGACCAACGATGAATTTTTCTCGTCGATGAAACGCTAGCATTTTTAAAGTACGACGGAATCACAGAAGGCACCGGAATATCTGCCGCGAGTCAGCGGATATTTTGGTCTTCGTGACAATGCCATAACAAGACAGTTAACTGGGCATTAATGCCCCGCTCTGACCAACCCACCTAACCCGGCACTATCCAGCGCTTTGCACATCATTTCCCGTACCTGCTGAGGCGTCTCCATTGCCAATGCCTGCTCAAGTAGTTGTTTTGCCTGTGGGCAGGAAAACGACCGAACGACCCATTTAATCCTCAACAGGTTAATCGCACTCATACTCAGCGAATCCACACCCATCGCTAACAACAACAAAGCTGCCACCGGATCTCCTGCCATTTCACCACAAACGCTCACTGGCTTTCGCATCTTGTTCGCCGCTAGAACCACTTGCTCAATCGCTCTTAAAACAGCAGGGTGCACAGGGTCATAAAGCTGCGCCACACTGGCATTATTACGATCGACTGCCAGCAGATATTGAGTTAAGTCATTACTTCCAATCGAGAAAAAATCAACTCGTTTCGCCATCGCATCCATTTGATATATCGCCGAAGGCACCTCAATCATCACACCAATCTCTGGGAAAGTGACACTTTCACCTTCTTCCTGAAGCTCGGCATGCGCGGCTTGAATCAACTCAATCGCGCTATCCACCTCACTCACACCACTAATCATTGGTAACAATAAACGTAAATTATTCAAACCCGCACTGGCACGAAGAATCGCGCGTATCTGAGTGAGAAATATTTCCGGATGGTCCAGGGAAATACGAATACCTCGCCAGCCCAGGAATGGGTTTTGCTCGGTAACCGGAAAATAGGCCAGCAACTTGTCGCCACCAATATCCAGTGTTCGAACCGTCACGGGTGAGGGCGAAAAAGCTTCCAGTACCTGGCGGTAAATTCGCCGTTGTTCTTCTTCGCCAGGGAAGCGGTCTCGCACCAGGAAAGGAACCTCGGTGCGATAAAGACCCACACCCTCGGCGCCAGATCGAAGCGAGGCGGAAATATCGCTAACCAAACCGGTGTTTGCGTACAGCGACACAGAAAAACCATCTAATGTCACCGCGGGCTTATTGATCAGCGCCTTCAGCCCTTCAGTCAGCTCGGCTTCTTCTTGTGCTAACCGGACATATTCATCTCGAATAATTTGAGATGGCTTAATAAAAATCTTTGAGGCATAACCATCAACCACCAGCTCCTGGCCTTCCAGCCGACCGATGGGCAGTTCTTCGATGCCCATCACGGCGGGGATTCCCAGGGCGCGGGCCAATATCGCTATATGTGATGCACTTGATCCCCTGGCACAAACCACACCCGCCAGTTGATCTGGTGGCACTTCAGCAAGCTGCGCGGCACTCACCTCTTCTCCAACCAGAATCGTTTGCTCGAAGTACTCGCCCTTCACCGGATGAATACTTTGCAAACGCTCCAGCACACGTCGACCCAGATCACGCACATCACTGGAACGCTCACTCAAATACGAATCTTCCATTGATTCAAAAGCATGCACATGCTCCATAATCGTATCGTGTAAGGCCCCTTGCGCCCAGTTACCGGCACGTATCCTCTCGATCGTTCCGTCGACCAGATTCTCACTCTTCAGCATCATGATCAGGGCATCGAACAGAGCAATATCTTCAGCAGGTAAAACATCGACCATACGATCAGACATAGATCGCATATCCTGTTCTACACCGGCAACTGCCGCCGTAAATTCAGCGATCTCGGATTCAATATCGGTAATCTGTCGGTCAGGAATCACCTCGATGTCTGCCATCGGAAAAACGACTCTGGCGATGCCGACTGCTGCACCAGGAATCCCAGACTGCCCTTTCAATGAATAACCAGGATCGGAAGGATGCTCAAGTAATCGGCTGATTTCGCCGGTTAACCCAGCATGCGTAATGGCCCCAGCCAACTGAGCGGCTAAGGTCAGTAAAAATGTTTCTTCCTGCTCGGCAAATTTACGCTGCTCTTTTTGCCTGACGATGAGAATACCCAGCACCCTTCGGTACTGAATAACGGGCACACCCAAAAACCCGTGATAGGGGCTTTCACCGACTTCAGCCGTATGCAGATAACTCGGATGTGCCGCAGCATCATCAAGATTTACAAGCTCCTTACGCCGTTGAACCAAACCCACTAGCCCTTCGTTAATGCCCAGACGCACCTGACCAACCGCGTCTAAATTGTAACCGTCCGTGGCCATCAGAATATTCTGCTGATTGTCCTGATCCGACAGATAAATGGAACAGACATCAACATCGATAGCCTGCTTCACATTCCTGACCACTATGCGTAATGCACTGGGTAAATCAGGGGCAGCATTCACTTCCTGTATTGTTCTACGCAGGACATCCAGCACAGTTAGCACCTTAAGAGAAACGGAATTTCGAAAAAGAAAATCAGCCTTTTTCTTCGGGAAAAATCAGGGGTGCAAGTTCATTTAATGCACGCTGATACACTTTACGTTTAAAGGAAACAACCTCATCGAGTGGATACCAGTAATCCACCCATCGCCAGTTATCAAATTCAGGTTTATCGCTTAAGTCGAGGCGCACATGACGTTCTTCACCGATGAACCGCAGCAAAAACCAGATCTGTTTCTGACCGATGCAAACGGGTTGCTGCTCATGGCGGATAAACTTTTTGGGCAGGCGGTACCTCAACCAACCACGGGTAGAGCCTAGCACCTGCACATGGTGAGACTGCAAACCAATTTCTTCTTCCAGTTCGCGGTACATCGCATCTTGCGGTGATTCTGACTGGCGAATACCCCCTTGCGGAAACTGCCAGGCATCCTGCTGCACTCTACGCGCCCAAAGCAGTTGACCCTCCTGATTCGTCAGAATAATCCCCACATTCGGCCTATAACCTTTACTATCAATCACTTACAGAATTCTTTAGTTTATTTCAATTAAGATTGATTGTCACACAGCAAGCTCAATCAGATCAAATTAGAAAACACTAAAATAGCTATTTGTTTAGTCTGGTGAATCCAGCGTATGAAATGACCGCAGGAAGCAATCCCTGTCCGGCTGTTATACCATGCGTTATTTGAGCAGAAAGACCATGCCTCTCGCACTCTTTGATCTTGATAACACGCTACTTGCCGGGGACAGTGACTACCTCTGGAGCCTGTTCCTCGTCGAACAGGGCATCGTCGATTCAAAAATTCATGAACGGGAAAATCAGCGCTTTTATGATCAGTACCTGGAAGGCTGTCTGGATATTGACGAATTTCTGCAATTCCAGCTAAAACCACTCGGCGACCACCCAAGAATAGACCTGGAGCGCTGGCGCGCGCAATTTATAAAGACAAAAATATCCCCAATCATGCTGCCATCTGCTGTCAAATTGATCGAAAATCACCGTAAAAACGGTGATACACTATTAATCATCACTGCAACAAATCGCTTTATCACTGGCCCGATTGCCAACCTGCTAGGCATTGACCACTTGCTCGCTACCGAACCAGAAATAATCGATGGCGAATACACAGGCGCCGCCACTGGGACGCCCTGCTTTCAAGAAGGGAAAGTGGCGCAGCTCAATGATTGGTTATATCGCCACAATGAATCATTATCGGGGAGCTGGTTTTACAGCGATTCTCATAATGATATCCCGCTACTGGAAATAGTTGAAAACCCCGTTGCGGTAGACCCTGACAGCAAGCTCAAAGCTTTCGCTCAGCAAAAAAACTGGCAAATTATTTCGCTAAGAGAGTGAACCGTCCATGACGCAGATACCCGACCTGAAAGAACAGATTTCCCGCCTGATTAGCCAACCCTCCGTCAGCAGTGTCAACCCGCTCTTTGATCAGGGTAACGCTAAAGTGACTGACTTGCTGGCCAGCTGGCTAGCAGAGCTTGGTTTTGAAATTGAAATACAAACCCTGCCAGGCCAGCCAGATAAATCCAACCTAATCGCCACGCTGGGGAAAGGTCCGGGCGGTTTAGTCCTGGCAGGTCACACGGATACTGTCCCGTTTGACGAAGGACGCTGGAAACATGACCCCTTCAAATTAACGGAAGCTGATCAACGGTTTTACGGCCTCGGCACCTCCGACATGAAAGCTTTCCTGGCTATCGCCATTGAAGCCGCCCGGTCTTTTACCGCCAAACAGTTAACAGCGCCCCTGATGATTCTGGCAACGGCGGATGAAGAAAGCTCGATGGGCGGCGCTAAATTACTGGTTGAGAGCCAGCGTCCTCAGGCAGATTATGCGGTGATTGGAGAACCCACCGGTATGCGCCCGATACGCATGCACAAAGGCATCATGATGGAATCGATTCGGCTCATCGGTCAATCCGGGCATTCCAGTGACCCGTCACTTGGCAATAATGCACTGGAAGCCATGCACCGAGTCATCACTGACCTGATGACCTGGCGTCGTGAATTGCAATCTGACTATCACAATCCGTTATTTTCCGTACCGACGCCAACAATGAATTTTGGCCATATCCACGGTGGCGATAATCCCAATCGAATCTGTGCAGATTGTGAATTGCAGATTGATTTACGCCCATTGCCCGGTATGGATATCGTCGAGTTGCGCCAAATTTTACATGCTCGTCTGCAAGGTTTATTTCAGGACAGCCCAATCACTCTTGATTTCCAGCCACTCTTTGAAGGCACGCCAGCCATGGAAACCTCTGCTACCTCTCCCATCGTACAGGCCACTGAAAAGCTCACGGGGTATGCGGCAGGGGCCGTTGCTTTTGGCACTGAAGGCCCGTACTTCAACCAGATGGGAATGAATACAGTCATCATGGGGCCGGGGGACATCGACCAGGCTCATCAGCCAGATGAATTTCTAGCACTTGATCGCATACAACCTACCGTTGAGATACTCAAAAAATTAATAAATCATTTTTGTGTAGGCAATACAGTGGCAAAGGATCATTTACCTTAATAGCCGTTACCGGTACTCTTACCCTATGCCTGAAAAAAATGACAACACGGCGCACCAGTTTGTAGAAAATATAAGGTTAGCTGCGCCTTATGTTCACGCCCACCGTAACACGACCTGCGTCGTCCAGTTTTCCGGGGATGCTGTCGATGACCAGTTTGCGCATCTTGTGCATGACATTGCCCTGCTGCACAGCCTGGGAATTCGCGTCATTCTAGTCCACGGTGCTCGCCCGCAAATTGAAAAACGCCTAAAAGACTCCGGCGCAACGATTACTTACGTTAACGGGCTGCGTGTAACGGATGACGAGGCGCTGGCCTGCGTAAAAGATGCGGCGGGTAGTTTACGTGTTGAAATCGAAGCGCGGTTATCGATGGGGCTTCCGAACACACCAATGGCTGGCGCCAAACTTCGAGTTGCTTCAGGTAATTATGTGACAGCACGCCCACTGGGCATTCATGACGGCACCGATTATTGCCATACGGGCGAGGTTCGAAAGATCGATGCTGAAGGTATCCATCAGCAGCTGAATGATAACCGCATTGTCCTCATTTCCCCCATTGGCTATTCACCAACCGGTGAAGTGTTTAACCTGAGCGCGGCACATATTGCGACCGAAACGGCTATTGCCCTTAAAGCCGACAAATTGATTATTCTATCTGAAAATTTCCAGTTGAAAGATGCCCAACGCAAAACCTTCCATCACATCACTGTCGCTGAAGTTGAATCTCTATTAGCCGCCCGTAAAAAAATGCACAAGCTAACACGACAGCATCTCATGAATGCCGTGCGAGCCTGTACAAATGAAGTGGCACGCACCCATATTATCGATCGCAAGATTAATGGCAGTCTGTTGCTCGAGCTGTTTACCCGTGACGGAGTCGGCCTGTTAATTAGCGCGCAAAGTTATGAAGGCCTTCGGCCTGCGACGATTGATGATGCAGGAGGCATACTGGAGCTACTCCAACCCCTGGAAAACACCGGCGCATTAGTTAAGCGATCACGTGAATTACTTGAAATGGAAATCGAGCATTTCACCATCATCGAACGCGATGGAATGATTATCGCCTGCGCTGCTCTGTACCCTTATCCGGGTCAACTGGGCGAGCTTGCATGCCTGGCAGTCGACAGGAACTATCGGGGCAACCATAAGGGCGACACGCTACTCAATGCGATTGAAAACTCTGCTCGTGCGTCGGATATCCGCCGCCTGTTTGTCTTAACAACAGTCACCGATCACTGGTTTCGGGAACGCGGATTCAAACCTTCGAGTATTGGGAAATTACCCATTAACAGAAAAGATACTTATAATTTCCAGCGCAAATCAAAAGTGCTTATAAAGGATATTAGTTAATCTCTATGCCCAACGACTCGAACTATATTAACGTCCTCCAGCTCACAGACACCCACCTGTTTAAAGCAAAGGGGGGAAAGCTCCTGGGCCTCGACACCGATCATTGCCTGGACAAGATAGTTGAACACATCCTCGAACATGAACAACCTGACCTGGTGCTTGCGACAGGAGATTTAACCCATGATGCGTCGCCTGCTGCCTATGCTCGATTCAAGAACTCTATGGCACGGCTTGATGTTCCGGTTTATTGCCTGCCGGGTAATCATGATGAAAGCAAGCTATTAATGAACGCCTTAAATGATGGTTCAATTTACTCGCAGAAAAGCTTGCTCACCAGTAATGGCTGGAGAATACTGTTTCTTGATACCACGATACCTGGCTCCGAAGCTGGGCACCTTAAGCAGGAAGAGCTCAACTTTGTCGAGAAATCATTATCAACCGAAACAAACCATCCGGTATTAATTTGCCTGCACCATCCGCTGGCGCACATCGCAAGTGAATGGCTAGACTCCATGGCAATCGATAATGGGGATGAATTACTGACTATCGCAGAACAGCACCAACAGGTTCGCGCAGTCATTTGCGGGCATATACACCAGGAACTTCAGACACAACACCAGAACGTACAACTTTTGGGCACACCGTCTACCTGTGTTCAATTCCTGCCTCGCAGCAAAGGCTTTGCTGTAGAGGAGATTCCTCCTGGGTATCGTCGTCTCAAACTGTTTGATAACGGTGAGATGGAAACAGACATTGTCCGACTGAATGAGATACCCGGAGAGATCACTATGAACGAGAAGGGCTACTGATAATACAAACTCTGTGTGTTTTTTTAAATTGCTTAACGATTGATGGCTCTGTGACCAATATCCCGACGAAAAAACATGTCTTTCCAGTGAATATTATCAACCGCCTGGTAGGCCAATGTTTGTGCATTTTCAACTGTATCGCCTAGCGCACAAACACACAGTACACGGCCACCCGATGTCACTACGTTCCCCTGTTTTTCAGCAGTTCCTGCATGAAATACTTTTACATCGTTATTGGAAATTGATTGCAACCCTTCAATCACATCGCCTTTTGTATAGCTTTCTGGATAACCGCCTGCAGCAAGCACAACGCCAAGTGACGCCCGCTTATCCCAGTCGACAGTTATTTGATCCAACCGCTTATCAAGCGCAGCTTCGCACAGCTCCACCAGATCAGACTTCAGACGCAACATAATTGGCTGGGTTTCTGGATCGCCGAACCGAACATTGTATTCAAGCACAAGCGGCACGCCTGCTTTATTGATCATCACACCGGCATACAGAAAACCGGTATAGGGTCGAGCATCTTTTTGCATCCCGCGTACCGTAGGAAGAATAATGTCATCCATAATGCGCTGATGCATTTCATCTGTCACAACAGGGGCAGGGGAATAAGCACCCATGCCGCCCGTGTTGGGCCCTGTATCGCCTTCATCACGCGCCTTGTGGTCTTGCGATGATGCCAGGGGTAGAACGTTTTCACCATCAACCATGACAATAAAACTGGCTTCTTCGCCGGTAAGAAACTCCTCTACAACCACCCGATGACCTGCATCACCAAACGCATTTCCAGCCAGCATATCGCGGCAGGCTTCTATCGCCTCTGCTTCAGTTTGGGCAAGAATAACCCCCTTACCTGCCGCCAGACCATCGGCTTTGACAACAATTGGCGCACCCTGTTTTTTGATATAGGCAATCGCTTCATCCAGTGCTGTAAAATTACCATAAGCGGCTGTCGGAATATGATGTCGTGCCAGAAAGTCTTTGGTATACGCTTTGGAGCCTTCCAGCTCAGCAGCTGCAGCCGATGGACCAAAGATGCGCAAGCCTTCAAGCTGAAAACGATCAACAATACCTGCCACCAGCGGTACTTCGGGGCCCACAATGGTTAACTTGATCTGTTTTTCTTTAGCGAAGGCAATCAGTCTGCCGGTATCTTCCACACTGATATTGACATTGGAAACCGATGGTTCTGCTGCAGTCCCTGCATTGCCAGGGGCAACGAAAACTGTCTCCACTCTGGAAGACTGTGCAACTTTCCATGCCAGAGCATGTTCACGCCCGCCACTGCCGATAATTAATACATTCATAATAAACCAGTTAACTTTTACTTAAATAAATTCCGACGACTGACTTAGCCACGGAAAGCACAGAAGACGCGGAATTTTTATTCCTGCCAAAACGCCAGGAAGACAGACTTGTTTTCGCACTTCGTGCGAAAATCTCTTATGCCCTCTCCTGACACTCAAGTAGCGTAAATAAATTATTGTGTGCCTTGCGTGTTTCCGCGGTCAACAAAAATCAATGCCTGAAATGACGCATTCCCGTTAACACCATCGCCATGCCATGCTCGTCTGCTGCCGCAATAACTTCTTCATCTCGCATGGAACCTCCCGGCTGGATCACTGCTGATATGCCTGCCTCCGCAGCCGCATCAATACCGTCTCGAAAAGGGAAAAAAGCGTCAGAGGCCATCACCGCCCCTTTCACTTCCAGATCTGCATGCTCTGCCTTGATACCTGCAATACGTGCACTATTAATACGGCTCATTTGCCCGGCACCAACACCAATCGTCATACCATCGCGCCCATAAACAATTGCATTGGATTTAACATATTTGCAGATACGCCAGGCGAACAATAAGTCGCGCATTTGTGCTTCTGTTGGCTGCTGCTTCGTCGCCACCACAGATTCCTTTAACAACTCGATATCGGCCCCCTGAACTAATAAGCCCCCATTCACTCGTTTGAAATCCAGACGAGGAAGCGGCATAGCCTGCCAGTCACCACAACTCAGAACACGGACATTTTTTTTCGCTGATAATACAGAGATGGCTTCTTTCTGTATTTGCGGCGCAATAATCACTTCGACAAACTGCCGGTCAATAATCACTTTGGCTGTTTCGGCATCGAGCGCCTGATTAAAGGCGATGATGCCGCCAAAAGCAGATTCCGGGTCTGTCTGATAGGCTCGATTGTAGGCATCGAGGAGACTTGCTCCCATCGCCACACCGCATGGATTGGCATGTTTGACGATAACGCAGGCGGGTGCTTCAGAAAATTGTTTGACACATTCAAGAGCCGCATCCGTATCAGCCACATTATTAAACGATAACTCTTTACCCTGAATTTGCTGAGCCGTTGCAAGACAGGCTACGCCCGCTGTTCGCTCAACATAAAACGCCGCCT
The DNA here is from genome assembly GCA_036478835.1 of Gammaproteobacteria bacterium. GTDB lineage: Bacteria > Pseudomonadota > Gammaproteobacteria > DSM-19610 > DSM-19610 > JAZGER01. The sequence goes on from JAZGER010000001.1 coordinate 11,796, forward strand.
TTTGGTGTGGATTCTCACCGTAGCGCATGGATTGCTTTCGTCGGTATTGCAGGCTGAGAGTTTTCGGAAATTCCTCTTTAGAGCCATCCGCATTCACAGCGCCAAGATAATTGGCAATCGCCCCATCGTAGCGCGCAGTATGCTCGAACGTTTTAACCGCGAGCCGGTACCTGCTCTCATTAGACAGAGCACCATTTGATGCCTTCATCTCTTCGAGAATAGCCTCATAATCCGCACTCTCAACAACAACGGCAACGGCCGCATGATTCTTCGCAGCCGCACGCAACAGGGTCGGCCCGCCGATATCGATATTCTCAATGGCCATACCCAGGTCACACTCTTCGCGCGCAACCGTCGCTT
>JAZGER010000002.1:0-4663 GCA_036478835.1 Gammaproteobacteria bacterium
ATGGTGACGATGAAGCAGACGAAGCCTTCACCCTGACATTGAGTCACCCGACGAATGCCAGCCTGCAAACCAGCGTCTCAACCATCACGATTATCGATGATGATGGCCCGCCGGGCATTAGCATTGCAGACGTGACGGTCACCGAAGGCGGAACGGCTCAACTTGTAGTGACCTTGAGTAATGCCTATGCTCAGGCAGTGTCGGTGGAGTATGCCACGGCGTCAGGCAGTGCGCAGGAATCAGTTGATTACCAGCCAGCGAGTGGCCAGATTGTGTTTGCTGCCAATCAACTTTTTCAGGTAATCAGTATTGAAACATTGGATGATACTGAATCGGAGCAACTGGAAACATTGTTGGTTCAGCTACTCAATCCGATAAATGCCCATATTGTCGATTCGACAGCGGATGTGAAAATCGTTGATAACGAGACCATTAATAGTGTAACCCTGGCTCAAATGGGCTACTACGATGTGGTTGCAGAGGGGGGTGCTATTGGCGATGGAGTAACAGATGATACAGCAGCCATTCAGGCGGCTATAGATACGGCCTATTGCAGTCCGAAAGAATTGCAGGATCCGGCAAATCCTGGCTACCCCTGCGAACCTAAAATTGTCTATTTCCCTTCTGGAACCTACCTTGTCAGTGATACGCTCAAACTTATGCAGGCGAGTATCTGGGAAAGCCAGCAGGTAATGGATGGTATAGAGCGTCGCAGACGCGGCCATGGCATGGTCGGCTCGGGGAAGGGTGTTCGCCCTGTTATAAAATTAAAAGACTGTACCGTAGCCAGCCCAGGTGACTGTCCTGCAGGGTTTAGCCATCCCGATGCATTATCAAATCCTGGTGCTATAGGCGTGTTGAAACCGGTGATCCATGTCTGGCGACAGGACAGTAAATGCCTGCCCGCGAATTCATCCAACTGTGTCGTTAGCATCGACCCTGAAGATGAAAATAGTGCGCGTAGCTATGAAAATATTATTCGAAATATAAATATCGATCTTGGCACAGGCAATATCAGTGCCGTTGGTATTCGTCATCTTGGCGCTGAAGGCAGTGCAGTCCAGAATATACATGTTCAGGCTAATGATGCTTTTGCAGGGCTGTTTAATGTCCCTGCAAGCGGGGGGAGTGTTGCAAATATTGAGGTCGATGGCGGTCAATATGGCGTATATATAACCTATGCCAGAGGCGGTGCTAGCGTGTTAACCGCGGTGAGACTGCATAATCAACGTGTGAATGCTATTTTTACTAATTCGCCGTATCCCACAGCGATTGTTGGTTTCGATATAAAAAAATCTGAAGGTCAAATAATAAGAGCCGTGCAAAAAGCTAACCCGGTGAGTGGGCATATGGCGTTTATCGATGGTCGTTTCGAGCTGACAGGTCCGAACCCAGGAACAGTGGTAGAAAATACAGACAATGGTATTTATTTCGAAAATATTTTTGTTAAAGGTATGAGTGCACTAGTGACAAATAATAACGCCATACTGAATTCGTCCGACCCGACTTCATGGCGATTAATACCTGAATATGTTTACGTGGGCGGCAAGCCCAGTTTGATTAATGGCAGTAGCGCGATAGTTTCAGCAGATATTGCTATGAATGATATAGCGGTCAGTTCAGTGCCTTTTGATTTAAGGCAACGCCATTTATGGATAGACGGTGTTTGTGACGCTACTGCGGGCCCTTTTGTCAATATTGAAGACTTTGGAGCGACGCCTGATGACCAGACGGATGATCGTGTAGCAATTCAAAAAGCTATTGATTTTTCGGCTACCCAGGGACATGGCAGAGTATTTGTGCCTGTAGGTCGTTACATTTTGAATGGCTCGATCGATCTGGTGACAAACCAGGTAACGCCACCGACGCTGACACTTGCTGCGAATACGCAGTTATTCGGTGCGCATCAATCCTATAGTATTTTAGATGGGTCTGAGTGGGCATATCCTGCAGATAATCAAGATTTGAACCTGGCGACTCGCGTCCCTCTTATTCAAACAGTTGATGATGCAAGTGCAACAACGGCAATGTGCGATTTGCGCCTTGAAGTGGGGGTATCTGATAATCTGGTGTATGGCGTCCAGTGGAAAGCAGGTCAGAACTCGCTTTATAAAGACAACCATGTTGATCTGTATGTAAAACCCACAGGAACCCCGGTTGGCACAACGTGGCGGCACCGTATCGAGATTACGGGGAATGGGGGCGGGAAATGGTATAACCATCATTCAACCCGGGGATACTGGGATGGGAATATCGAAGGGAGCCGTTTATTGTATGTAACGGGTACGACTCAACCTCTGAATTTCTATATGCTACAAAACCAGTACCTAAAGCCACGATTTGGCTATATGAGCGAGTTTCTGGATGTTTCAAATTTGCGTATCTACGGAATTAAATCAGAAGGTGTGTTATGTAAGCCAAATCAACAGGGCAACTGCACCTATCCCTGGTATGGCAAGGAAAAGAATTATGCGTCACCCTTCCACATTAAAAATGGCAATAATATTGGAATATACAGTTATGAAGGTACCACGGATATGTCGCCTGGCCGTGGGGTTTTCGAGCTCGACGAAACCATGAATATAAAAATTGTTCATGTGGGTAGACGATACGTAAAATGGGGATCGGCCTGGCCGAAGAACCAGTGGTATTTTATCAGGGAAAAATACCTGAATAATATGTCAGGAATCGATGCGACCCAGGACTTTTCCTCCTATTACCTGAGAAATAATTAGCCAGAGCAGCTTTACTCTTCTTCCTTACCTGATGGATAATTACTGACTTAATTTGAATCAGGCAACAGGTATATGTTTACCGGGAAACAAAAAGCTATCCTGGAACGGTCCGATATTCAGCTAGTACATTTGACTGCTAAAGAAATCGATCAGATCGCTACCAGAAAAGTAGATGCAACCTCTCTCAGTAACGATCAACTGATTGAATTCATGCGCATCGCTAATGTGCTTTATCGAGGGGGCGAAGGCATTGTTTCTGATGCGGATTACGACTTTATTTTCCTGGCCGAATTGCGTGGCCGTGATCCCGAGCACCCATTTTTAAGCAACGTTGAACCTGAAAGTGGATTCGAGGGAAAAACGGTCCCGTTACCAGAGAGAATGCTGTCTACCGAGAAGGCCTATTCATGGAGCGAAATAGAAAAATGGCTGGAACGCTTGCGAAAAGCAGCTGTTAAGGTAAGTTTGAAAGAGGAGATAATCCAGATTAAAATAACGCCAAAGCTGGATGGCTTTGCGGCTTATGATGATGGGGAATTGCTGTATACGCGTGGTGACGGTCGTAAAGGGACAGATATCAGTCGTGTTTTCATCCGCGGTTTACAGGTCGGTGGTGATCGCCAGCGTGGGCAGGGAGCAGGAGAAATTGTGATTGATAAACGCTATTTCGAAGCCCATTTGTCATCGCAATTTGATAATTCGAGAAATTTTCAGGCAGCGATTCTAGCTGAAAAAAAAGACGATCCCCTGGTACAAAAAGCGATAGATGAAGGCGCAGCGGTTTTTATGCCTTTTGCGCAGCTGCCCTCTAGCACAGTAACTATTCAAGCGTTGACTGATGGCTTTGACGATCTAGTTAATGCGATCTGGCATAAAACACCCTTTGATGTTGATGGCGTTATTCTTGAGTCAATAAACAAGGACATCAAGCAAGTCATGGGTGCGACAAGGCACCACCATCGTTGGCAAATTGCCTATAAGGAAAATACTGAAAGCGTACGGGTGAAAGTGTTGGAAGTTAAGCCACAAACATCCCGATCAGGGCGCGTCAATCCCGTTGCGATTCTTGACCCTACTCGGTTAAGTGGCGCTGTTATCAGTCGAGCGACAGCCCACCATTATGGAATGGTGAAGGAAAAAGGGATTGGTCCGAATGCGGTTATCCAGTTAGTTAGAAGTGGCCTGGTGATCCCTAAAATTGTTGATGTGGTTGAAGCAGTTAAACCTCAAATACCAGACACCTGCCCTGGCTGCGAATCAGATCTGGTCTGGGATAGTGATTATCTCTATTGCACTAATAAACAGGGCTGCCCTGCTCAGATTGAACACAGTCTGGAACATTTTTTTAAACTGCTGGGCAATATCGATGGTTTTGGGCATAAAACCATTCAAAAGTTGCACCAGAATGAAATTAACTCGGTTTCGCAAATCTATCAGTTATCAGCTGGAGAGTTTGTGGCGATGGGGTTCGGCGAGAAAACAGCAAGCAATCTTGTCGGCGAACTACTGCGCAGCCGATCAGAAAAGATTGAAGACTGGCGATTTCTCGCTGCATTCGGTGTCTTGCGGTTAGGAGGAGGTAACTGCGAACGGTTATTGCAACATGTCGCAATCGATAAAATATTCGAGCTTGATGTGCAACAAATTACCGACATTGAAGGTTTTGCAGAGATTACTGCCCGCGCCATTGTAAAAGGGCTGGCCTCCATTAGAAATGAATATGCTCGTCTGGATGCGCTCGGGTTTACTCTGGAAGAAACCGTGAAAGTCTCCGATCTATCAATTTCCGGAAGTGCCCTTGAGGGAAAAATAATTGTCTTCACAGGTGCGATGAAACACGGCTCGCGAGAAGAAATGAAAAAGCAGGCAAAAAGACTGGGTGCAAAAGTGGCAACCTCCATCTCAGGAAAAACCGATCTGCTGGTCGC
>JAZGER010000003.1:0-4221 GCA_036478835.1 Gammaproteobacteria bacterium
ATCTCAAACATGTCTTGCTCGCTGACGAATCGGTTTGTATTGGTCCTGCACCTTCTGTAGATAGTTATCTCAATATTCCAGCATTAATTTCTGCAGCAGAAGTCACTGATGCTGTTGCGATCCATCCCGGTTACGGTTTCCTGTCAGAAAATGCAGACTTTGCAGAGCGGGTCGAGAAAAGTGGTTACATTTTCATTGGTCCGCGTGCCGACACCATACGCATCATGGGTGACAAGGTAGCGGCCATTCGTGCCATGCAGGATGCCGGTGTGCCTTGTGTGCCAGGCAGTGATGGGCCATTAGGTGACGATGAGCAAACCAATCTTAAAATAGCGCGTGATATTGGTTATCCCATCATTATTAAAGCGGCTGCGGGTGGTGGTGGCCGTGGCATGCGTGTCGTTCACAGTGAAGGTAATTTGCTGAATTCCATCGCGCTGACGAAAACTGAAGCGCGTACCTCTTTCGGTGATGATGTTGTGTATATGGAAAAATATCTGGAAACACCACGCCATGTGGAGTTCCAGGTGTTGGCAGACGGTGAAGGCAATGCGATTCATCTCGGCGAGCGTGATTGTTCCATGCAGCGGCGGCATCAAAAAGTGGTGGAAGAAGCGCCAGCGCCTGGTATTACGACTGAAAGACGCAGTGAGATGGGAGAACGTTGTGCAGAAGCCTGTCGGCGTATCAGCTATCGCGGTGCGGGAACCTTTGAGTTTCTGTACGAAAATGACGAGTTTTATTTCATTGAAATGAATACCCGCGTTCAGGTCGAACATCCGGTTACAGAGATGGTGACTGGTGTTGATATTGTCAAAGAACAATTACTTATCGCAGCCGGTGAAGGATTGTCATTTAAACAGTCTGATATCAGCTGGACTGGTCATGCTTTCGAATGCCGGATTAACGCCGAAGATCCCGATAACTTCCTGCCATCACCCGGCACCATTACCCAGTACCACGCACCCGGCGGGCCAGGTGTTCGGGTCGATACGCATATCTATAATGGTTACACCGTACCGCCATATTACGACTCCATGATTGCAAAATTAATCGCGCACGGTGATAACCGGGAGTCAGCGCTGGCGCGTATGCGCGGGGCATTGGCTGAAGTGGTGATTGATGGGATCAAGACCAACATTGCCTTACATCAAAATATCTGCAGTGATGCCGCCTTCATGGCGGGTGGGACAGATATTCATTATCTGGAGAAAAAGCTGGGGTTGTAGTATTTTGGTGGCATAAAAAATTCGACACCATTAAGAAATCCCTGATATCACGATCCCCAAATGCCTTGGCAACAACTCTCAATCGAAGCCGGTGAAATTGACCCGGAAATCCTCAGCAATTTTTTCGAACTACAAGGCGCATTGTCAGTCACTTTCCAGGATGCGGCTGATCAACCCATGTTCGAGCCACTCCCGGGTGAAACACCTTTATGGTCAGCAACACGTGTAGTTGCCTTATTTGATAATAAGTTTTCACTAGAAACGCTGCGCCACCAAATGCGGCAGGAGTTTGATGTTGCCCTTGCAGATCGTTTGCAGGTAGAAACACTGGAAAACCGTGATTGGGAGCGTGTCTGGCTGGATGATTTCAAACCGATGCAGTTTGGGGAACGGTTATGGGTTTGCCCGGCCGGGATGCGGCCACCAGCGGATGACGCAATCATTATCGATCTTGATCCTGGTCTGGCCTTTGGTACGGGGACGCATCCGACCACAGCGCTCTGTCTTGAGTGGTTGGATGCTAATCCACCGGTTGATCAGCGAGTGCTGGATTTTGGCTGTGGTTCGGGAATTTTGGCGATAGCCGCGCTGAAGTTAGGGGCTAACGAGGTCTGGGCTACGGATATCGACGAGCAGGCGTTGTGGGCGACAAAGAACAACGCAAAACAAAATGCTGTTGATACGAAGTTGAGTTGTGCATTACCTGATGGGTTGCCACTGACTTATGAGGCTGACGTATTACTTGCCAATATTCTGGCTAACCCTTTGATTGAATTGGTGGATACCCTGGTAAGTCAGGTCAGGCATGGGGGTATGCTTGTATTGTCAGGAATTTTGGCCGAGCAGGCAGAACAGGTTAAGACGGCATATTCTCAATATGCGCAGATAGATACCGTTGTAGAGCGAGCAGGCTGGGTGCGTTTGGTGGGTGTCAGGTATTAGAGTGACATTGGTGTGGGGTGAGGCACGAACCCCACCAACTCTTTCATCTACAAGAAATATTCAGGAAATCAGCTACGCCTGACGCTAATACATCTGGTATGGTCAAATAGACCGTTTTTTCTGTGAGCTAACCGTTTAAATTATGTTCGTCGTTTGCACTTCCTGTCAGGATGTATTCAAAATAACCAGTAGTCACCTGGCGGTTGCGCAGGGGCTTGTGTGTTGTGGTGGTTGTCGAAACGTTTTTGATGCAACGGCTTCGTTATACGATACCCAGGATGAGGCAGGCATTGCAGTGTTACGAATCCGGGCGGCAGAACAGGAAATTAATGATGTTGCCGAAGTTGTGGTGGCAAATAGTGATAAAAAAGCACCTGTAGAAAAAATTGATGCTGAAGCCGATGTCCAGGCTAAAGAGACTCAAGACGAAACTCAGAATGAGCCTGAAACAGAAGTAGAAGAAGCAGCGCCTGATGAAGCGCCCAGTACTGATAATGAATCAGATGAACAACCCGATGTAGATGCGGTAACTCAACATCCTGGTGTTGAGCGGGCTGCGGAAGCCGCTGTTCTTAGTGAAGAGCCAGAACAAAAACGTGTCAATATTTCCAATAAAGTTTGGTGGGGTGCTGCAGCGTCGGTTTTTTTATCATTTTTAATTGCCGGGCAATTTGTATGGAAAGAGCGTGCTCAACTGGCGGCTGAGTCCAATCTTCGGCCCTGGATGGAACGTTATTGTGCGGTACTGAACTGCGAGCTTCCGTTGCGCAGAGATATAAGCAAAATTGCAATCCTGGAGCGTGAAATAAAGGATCATCCGCGTGTCAAGAATGCATTACTGGTGAGTGCCACTATTCTGAATGACGCATCTTTTCCGCAAACTTACCCTGTGTTTGAGGTGTCGTTCTCAGATGTTTCGGGTACTCCTGTATCCGTTCGGCGTTTTGAGCCGGACGAGTATCTGCCTGAAGATCAGATCGACGGTCAGGGATTTCAGCCAGGTGAAAAAACCCATCTAGTGCTTGAAGTGGTTGACCCGGGTAAGCAGGCGGTTTCTTTCCAACTCGAATTTCTTTAAGCGCGTTCTCCTGGCTTATCGGCCAATCATAATTATTTTGTCTGGTGGTTTTTACACAATCTCTTTTCGTTTGGCCTACATATTCATTAAGAAACCGTTATTAAATTATGATGCCTTGTAGGAGCGGCTTTAGCCGCGATGGGCGTTGCATTCATCGCGGCTAAAGCCGCTCCTACAGTATTTATACCGTTTCCATTGATAAGTAATACGAATAAATAAGAAGTTGCTTAAGTAAATTCGCAAGTAATAATAAACAATGTTAACAATAAATTATTAGCGCTCTGTCAAGCTTGTGCGGACAAATCATTGATTGACTGATGCTAACTTTACGAGTGAATTTTTTATTTTATTTTTCTTTCCCGGATAGCTTCCTTCCAGCTGCTTCGATGCGTATGATCAACAACTCTTTTCACCTTGTTAAATGAATCTGTGTTGCAAACTGATGCAGATAGGTCCTTATAAACTTCGTAATAATTTAATACTCGCGCCGATGGCGGGTGTCACTGACCGTCCTTTTCGTCAGTTGTGTCGAAGTATGGGGGCCGGGTTAGCTGTTTCGGAAATGGTGTCCTGTAATTCTGCCTTGCGTGGCAGTAAGCAGACATTACGCAGAATGGATCATCGAGGTGAAGCGGAACCCAAGTCGGTGCAAATTGCCGGTGCTGATCCGCAAATGATGGCTGATGCTGCGAAGTTTAATGTCGAACATGGTGCGCAGATTATTGACATCAATATGGGCTGTCCGGCAAAGAAAGTGTGTAATGTATTCGCCGGGTCTGCCTTATTAAAAGATGAAAAATTGGTTGGCAGAATTCTTGAAGCGGTAGTCAGTTCTGTCGAGGTGCCGGTAACTCTAAAAATCCGTACTGGTTGGGATACGGAAAACCGGAATGCACTTGCTATTGCACATATTGCCGAACAATCTGGCATACAGGCATTGGCAATACACGGGCGCACCAGGCAATGTGCTTA
>JAZGER010000004.1:0-9545 GCA_036478835.1 Gammaproteobacteria bacterium
AAACGATGCAGTCTGGTAATCTCCTCCTGAGTTAATTCCCCTGCCTGTGTGGCATGCCAGCGAATGAGCTCTCCCCAGTTCTGTAATGTTTGATCAATCTGATTCGCTTCTATCTGGGCCGCTGCAAGATGATCTCGTAACAGATCCCAATCCCTGACCGAACCCTTTTTCATCTCTGCATCAAAGCGCTGTAATTTTTCATCGAAACTGGCAACTTGACGCAGAAAAACACTGACCTCCATTGCGTCCAGAGAATTGCCTTTCAAAATAGCCAGGGCATTTTCAAACGTCTGTTTACGTTTCTCTTGCCCAGATTCAGCAGCTGGCTCTAGCGTTGCATAGTAAAGATATAAATCAATGACAGTCTGATTCTTGGCACTTTGCAGCGTACTAATGGCTTTCAGCTCGGGGATATCAGTGGAGATCAGTTGCTGGGTCCGATCGGACACATTACGAGTAGCGTTCAAGCTGATCGAGACGATCGATATAGCGAGTAAGAAGATGACGAGAAAAATAGCAATTAAGCGTATTTTAATACGGTCGACATCCTGTTTTTCACTTTCCATAGTTTATCGTTTTAGCCTCTGAACACTGCCTGTAACGACCTAAACGCTACCTCGCTTGAATTTAGTTCATTGGTTTTCCACCAGAATCAACAAATCTCACCTCCAGAAGACGGGGTAATGCCGTGATGTATCGGAGGAAATATTATTGATAATCAAGGCAATCACCAGAAGAATAATGACTCCGCTACCAATAGGTGATAAAACATAATAATAACCAAGACTATGGATTTGAGCACTCCCAATGACGGCAATTAATGCGGTAGCCCCGCCGGGTGGGTGCAGCGTCCGGGTCAGGTGCATAGCAACAATTGAGAGCGAGACCGCGAGTGCACTGGCCACTGTCATCAGATCAGGAATTAACTTATAAACTGATATGCCAATAATGGCAGAAATGACATGGCCTCCAACAAGGTTACGTGGCTGGGCATACTCTACCTGGGGGGCGCCATAAATTAAAACGGCAGACGCGCCAAAAGAACCCACAAGAAATAGCTGATCGTAGTCGGTAAAATGCAGGTAACGTCCACAGAGCGTAATGAACAGTATGCCCAGAAAGGATCCGACCCAGGACCATGCAATACTACTCAGTGGTTTCCTGGGAGGGCATTTCTGGTTCCCTTTCATCCGTGCAAAATATTGTCTTATTACCTGCATTTTTTAACCTGTGAACTATTCATGATGATAATTGTGGATTATCCAGCTTAAACGAAGATTGAACATGGAATCAATACGGCTACACAAGCCTCTGGACCAAAAGCATCTGTATAACTTTCTGCAGGATCAACTAGACCTTAAGTAAAGCAAACCGGTACCATACGCGCCTTATGTTAATTCAACTGCTTGCAATCATTGCTGGGTTTGGCTTGCTCATCTGGGGCGCCGACCGATTTGTTCTCGGCGCATCCGCTGCCGCCAGGAACCTGGGCGTTTCTCCACTACTCATTGGACTGACCATTGTCAGTTTTGGCACCTCAGCCCCTGAGATTCTGGTCTCGGTAATGGCTTCTTTTAATGGGAACCCGGGGTTAGCCATTGGTAATGCGCTTGGCTCAAACATTACCAATATCGCGCTTGTCATCGGTTTAACAGCTGTTATCGTCCCACTACAGGTTAAATCAGAAACCATTCGGCGTGAGATGCCCGTTTTATTGATGGTTACGCTGCTGGCCTGTGCCTTGCTACTGAACGGTACGCTAAGTGTTCTTGATGGCCTGATCCTGCTCATCGGTCTATTTGTAATGATAGGCTGGACAATTTATATCGGCCTGTCATCACGTAAAGAAGACCCAATAGCCGATGAATTTGCAGACGAATTCCCGGAAACAATGCCAGCCTCCTGGTCTTTATTCTGGTTATTCTTCGGCATAGCTGTGCTCGTCCTAAGCTCACGCCTACTGGTCTGGGGAGCGGTTGGTATTGCAACACAGTTAGGGATCAGCGATCTGGTCATTGGTCTGACTATCATTGCTCTGGGAACGAGCCTGCCTGAGCTGGCAGCTTCAATATCTTGTGTGATAAAGGACGAACATGATATTGCTATCGGCAATATCATCGGCTCGAACATGTTCAATATCCTCGCCGTCCTCAGTATGCCTGGACTGATTGCACCCGGTGCAATTCAAACTGAAGTTATCACTCGTGATGCCCCCTTCATGCTCATACTGACTCTGGTATTTATCTTCATGGCGCGCGGGTTGCACAAAACCGGGCTAATCAACCGCATAGAAGGCAGTATTTTATTGTTACTCTATTGCGGTTATCAGGCACTGTTATACTTCACCATTTAAATTCATGGCAACAGAAGACACCAACACAAAATGAATGAGCGATTTAAGACACTTGGCCGAGCGGTTCTGGAAACAGAATCCGCCGCTATCGACGCTTTAAAAGCCCGCATTAATGATGACTTTGTTCAGGCCTGCACTCATATGCTGGAATGCAAAGGTCGCGTCATTGTCATCGGTATGGGTAAATCTGGTCATATCGGCGGGAAGATTGCAGCGACATTGGCTAGCACAGGGACTCCGTCATTTTTTGTTCACCCAGGCGAAGCAAGTCATGGTGATCTAGGCATGATCACCTCAAGTGACGTCGTCATAGCGCTTTCTAACTCTGGCTCTACTGATGAAATACTCACTATCCTCCCGTTAATCAAACGTCTCGGGATTCCCCTGATCACACTCACCGGGAACCCGGCCTCGAATCTTGCGACCGCTGCATCTGTAAACCTTGATGTCAGTGTCGAAAAAGAAGCCTGCCCTCTCGACCTGGCACCCACTGCCAGTACGACTGCGGCACTTGCGATGGGCGATGCACTGGCGATTTCGTTGCTCGAAGCACGGGGCTTCACACCTGATGACTTCGCACGCTCTCACCCCGGCGGCAAATTGGGTCGCCGACTTCTGCTACTGATCGATGACATCATGCATACTGGTGATACCGTCCCAAGCGTTGTTGCAGGCACCCTACTTAGCGAGGCATTACTCGAAGTCACCAGCAAAGGGATGGGGGCTACAGCTATCATCGACACCGATGCAAAAGTGCAAGGCATCTTCACCGATGGTGATCTGCGCCGTGCAGTCGATCATGGGCTCGACATGCACCAGACGACGATTGACGATGTCATGACGTCAAAATGCACGCTCATCAAACCCGGGATGCTGGCAGCCGAGGCTCTAAAGATAATGGAAGATGGGAAATTCAACGCACTGCTGGTTGTTGATGACAACAATCGACTCATCGGCGCGTTGAATATGCACGACCTACTTCGCGCAGGCGTTGTTTAACATATTGTGTCACACAGGATAATGAAATGAATGAAGTGTTCGAACGAGCGAAAAAAATTAAAATGCTCATACTGGATGTCGATGGCGTTTTAACTGATGGCAGTCTCTTCTTCGGCGATGACGGCCAGGAATACAAGGCGTTCAATTCACAGGATGGCCACGGTATGAAGATGCTGCAGAAATATGGTGTCAAGTGCGCTATTATTACCGGGCGAAAATCAGACGTAGTTAACCATCGCGCGCGAAACCTGGGAATCGACAGCGAATTAATTTATCAGGGGCAACACGACAAGCGCCAGGGCTTTGCAGATTTAATGGCAAAAACCGGATTAAGTAATGAGCAGGTGGGTTATATGGGCGACGATGTTGTCGATTTGCCCGTGATGACCCAGGTAGGTCTGGCGATTGCTGTTCAGGATGCGCACCCGATGGTGCTGAAATATGCCCACTGGCAAACGCCGCGGGCGGGCGGCCATGGCGCCGCGCGCGATGCCTGTGAAATGATTATGGACGCACAGGGTGTGTTACAAAAGGAGCTGGAATCGTACCTGTGATTCGTGAACATGCCTACTTACTTGTTTTTTTATGCTGCGTTCTTTTTTTGTGCTTTTTGGTGCAGAATCGTTACTACCAATATAGAGAGACTGACGTAGCAACGACAAACATCTCCACCCGCCCGGATCAGTTTATTAACCATGTTGAATGGCTAACCTGGGAGTCTGAAGGAGAACCGGTAAACCAACTCCTCGCAAGCCGCCTGGAACATTTCCCAGATAAAAAGGGAACGATTCTTTTTCAGCCGCGTCTGAAAATAGAGAAAACAAAATCTGAAATTTGGCGAGCCCAGTCTGATACCGCCTGGGTTCAGGATTCACAACAACAAATTAATCTGGAGAATAATATTCATGTTACCCTGCAATCAAAGACGTCAACGACATTAATCTCCGAACAACTCACCATTGATACACAGAAACACCGCGCCTACACCGACTCACTCGTCACTATCAAATCAAAACGCGGTGTCATTACCAGTGTGGGTATCGATGCTGACTTTAAAACTGGAAAAATCGTACTGCAAAACCAAGTAAGAGGTCAACATGACACATCCAGCGATTAGGCTACTTTGCCTGACACTACTCCTGCCACTTGAAGCATGGGCTTTAGCTTCTGACCGAGACGAAGCGATGATTATCGAAGCGGATAACGCCGAACTCGATGATAGAAAAGGTATCAGCATATACCGCGGCAATGTGACCGTTGCTCAGGGCACCATGACATTAACGGGCGATACGGTGACCGTATACAGCCAGGAAGATGACATTGACCGTATCAGTATTACGGGCAACCCTGCAACCTACCAACAGCAGCCCGATGGCAAGGCAAAACGCATCTATGCCAGATCTCTAACAATGGAATATTCTGCCAGCCCTGAAACCATCACCCTCATCAATGAAGCAGAAGTTGAGCAGGATGGCAATATACTCCGCAGTGACCGAATCGTTTACAATGCCACCAACGATCAGGTCAGTGCAGGCGGCAGCCAGTCAAAAAAACGTGTCCGCATCACCTTGCAACCTAAACGCAAGAGCAAACCAGGAACTCAATGAGTCAACTTGAAGCCCTCAGCCTATGTAAAAGCTATGGTAAACGCCAGGTTGTTGAATCCGTCTCTCTCAGTGTCAATAGCGGTGAAATCGTTGGCCTCCTTGGACCAAATGGTGCGGGAAAGACCACCTGCTTTTATATGATTGTCGGCCTTGTTCCGAGTGACGGTGGATCAATTAAACTGGATAATCAGGATTTGACTCGTCTGCCAATGCATATTCGTGCACGCCGCGGCCTCGGGTACCTGCCTCAGGAAGCGTCAGTGTTCCGCAAATTATCTGTTACGGATAATTTGATGGCCGTCCTGGAATTACGCAAGGACATGAGCACCCCGGAACGCCAAAACAAAGTCGACAGCCTGCTCCAGGAATTTCATATATCACACTTGTCTGACCAACTGGGAATGAGTTTGTCGGGTGGTGAGCGGCGGCGCGTTGAAATCGCTCGTGCACTTGCCATGGATCCTCAGTTCATCTTGCTTGACGAACCTTTTGCCGGTGTCGACCCGATATCGGTGATTGATATTCAAACCATCGTTAAACAGCTCGCTGAGCGCGGCATTGGGATTTTAATTACCGACCATAGTGTGCGAGAAACTCTGGGGATATGCCAACGCGCCTACATTATGGGCTCTGGTAAAACAGTGGCAGAAGGGACGCCAGAAAAAATACTTAACAATCAAATAGTTAGAGACATCTATCTCGGCGAAGGATTTAAAATGTAAGACGACACTATACCGCGGCATGATAAGTGCAGTAACATAGCCGTATGATAGAAAACGACGAAAAAAATCAGTCACTGAATTTATGAAACAATCAATACAGCTTCGCCTGGGTCAGCACCTGACCATGACGCCTCAGCTACAGCAAGCCATCAAGTTGCTGCAGCTCTCTACCCTCGAATTACAGCTGGAAGTACAGGGGGTTCTTGACTCAAATCTAATGCTGGAACGGGAAGAAGAGCAGGCAAGTGCTGCTGAAACCCCAACGGCTCAGCCTGAGGAAACACCAGCACCCGTTAAAGACACGAGTGCGGAAGAAGTGTCCGCCACCTCTGAATCAATACCTGATGAGCTCCCTGTAGACACCTCCTGGGAAGACACTTACGACACCGGCATCACCAGCTACAGTGCCGGTCCAGCATCTGATTCCGACAACCGTGATTACCTGGAGAATCAGGGTAATCGTGAAGAGTCCCTGCAGGAGCACCTGCACTGGCAGCTCGATATGACGCCCTTTAGTGATACTGATAGAGCTATTGCCGAATTTATGATTGATTCTATTAATGATGATGGCTACCTGCCTCTCAGCCTTGAAGACGTCCATGAATCATTGTCAACACCCTCCGATGACCCTGAACAGTCCCTGGAAATCGAAGAAATTGAAGCCGTTTTACATCGAATACAACATTTTGACCCTATTGGCGTCGCCGCACGTAACCCCGCAGAATGCTTGATGTTACAGCTAGAACAACTCCCTGCGGAGACGAAATGGCTGGCCGAATCAAAGATTTTGATACTGGATCACGTGAAATTATTAGGGAATCGGGACTATAATCAAATTATGCGGCGCATGAAGCTATCGAATGATGAGCTTCAGGGGGTGATGGCTCTGGTGCAATCGTTAAACCCCAGGCCAGGCTCCCAGATTACAAATGCCGTATCGCAGTATGTCGTTCCTGATGTTTATGTGCGGAAAAATGAGGATAAGTGGCTGGTGGACCTAAATCTGGAAACAACGCCCAAACTTAAAATCAATAGCCAATATGCCAGCCTGGTTAAACGGGCTGATACGAGCGATGATAATAACTACCTCCGCAACCATCTACAGGAAGCCCGTTGGTTTCTAAAAAGCCTGCAAAGCCGCCATGAAACCCTTTTAAAAGTTGCTCGATGCATTGTTGATCGACAAAAAAACTTCTTCGAATACGGTGACGAAGCGATGAAACCACTGGTATTGCGTGATATCGCTGAAGCCGTGGAAATGCACGAATCGACAATCTCCCGTGTGACTACCCAAAAATACATGCATACACCGCGTGGAATCTTCGAATTTAAATATTTCTTTTCAAGCCACGTTAGCACGGATGACGGAGGAGAATGTTCTGCTACCGCCATTCGTTCCATTATAAAAAAACTTGTTGCTGCAGAAAAAGTAACAAAACCGCTAAGTGATAGTAAAATTGCCGGCCTACTGGCCGATCAAGGAATAAAGGTTGCGAGAAGAACTATCGCGAAGTACCGTGAAGCCATGGCGATACCGCCATCCAATGAACGAAAGCGTCTCTCATAAGGCGCTGCCAAGGAGCCATAACATGCAAATAGATCTGACTGGGCACCACGTTGAAATCACTGAAAACATGAAAGAATATATCAACACCAAATTCGCGCGTCTGGAACGCCACTTCGATAACGTGACAGATGTCCATGCCATCCTCAGCGTGGAGAAACAGCGACATAAAGCAGAAGCGACAATCATGCTTAGTGGCGGAAAAATTTATGCTGATAGCACAGAAGAAAGTATGTATACAGCGATCGATAATTTGACTGACAAACTTGACCGACAAATCAAAAAACACAAAGAGAAAATCAAGAATCACCACCAAAGTGAAGGCTCTATCAAGAACCTGGCACTATAATTCAAGCCTGAACTGATATGGAAAAGCTACGCATACACGATTACATCCACCCGGCACGCATTGCCTGCTTACAGGCATGCGCCAGTAAAAAAAGCAGCCTGGAAATGCTGGGGACGCTACTGGCCGACTCGACGCCTGACCTTAATCAACTGGAAATTTTTGACAGCCTGTTAAGTCGTGAGCGCCTGGGCAGCACAGGTCTTGGCAATGGAGTAGCACTTCCACATGGACGCATACAGGGGTTGAAAAAACCTCTGTGTGCCCTACTGACTCTTGAAAATGGCGTAGATTTCGACGCCACTGATAAAAAGCCCGTTGACATCATGTTCGCTTTGATCGTCCCGGAAGAATCAACTGATGATCACCTGCAGCTACTCGCTGAATTTGCCCGATTATTCAGCCAGCAGGGATTCTGCTCTCACCTGAGAAAAATGAAAGACGCCGATGAATGTTATGAGTTTTTACAAGGCCAGGAACAACAATCCATGTCTGCCTGAAGCAGAGCTAGTATGCCTGTAGATACAACCATAGGCGCACTGTTCGATGCCCTCCAGAATAAACTGGATTTACGATGGAACGATAGTCGGCGCGGCCAGTCTCGCTCTGTCAAAAACCCTTCCGATGCCGAAAACGATATCTCTCTGGTCGGTTACCTGAACTTAATTCATCCTCACCGCGTACAGATTCTGGGCAAAAAAGAAGTCACTTACCTAAATGCACTCAACAAGAGCGCCCGCGATGACCTCATCAATAGGTTATTTTCCGAAGAAACGGATCTCGTCGTTTTTGCCAGTGATGAGAAGGTGCCCGATGATATCCGACAACGTGCCACAGCAGCAAATACGCCCTTGTTTACTACAGCTTCACCCAGCCAGCATCTGGTTGATTACCTGCGCTACTACCTGACTAACCTTTTTGCTGAAAAAATTATTATTCACGGCGTATTTATGGAAGTCTTTAGCCTGGGCGTTTTAATAACCGGTTCTGCCAGTGTTGGTAAAAGTGAGCTGGCGCTCGAACTCATCACACGCGGGCATAGACTGGTTGCCGACGATGCACCAGAATTCTCCAAAACCGGCCCTGAAGCACTCACCGGCAATTGCCCCGACATTCTTCAGGACTGCCTGGAGGTACGTGGCCTGGGCATCCTTGACGTTCGAGCGATGTTTGGCGATAGTGCCGTCAAACGTTCGCGTAATCTGCGCCTGATTATTAAACTGGAAATAATGATTGAAAAGGAAATCCATAAAATGGACAGACTGAGCAGCAGCCAGAGCACGCGCCAGCTGTTGGGTATCGATATTCCTGAAGTAACGTTACCGGTTACCCCCGGACGAAATCTGGCTATTTTAACTGAAGCAGCTGCACGCAATCACACCCTTCGGCTTAAGGGTTACGACGCCAATAAAAACTTCATAGAAAGACACGAACAACACATGAAGACTAACGCGGTCTAATACACTATCATCTGTAGCGTTACGCAGAAGTAAAAGACAAACCATGAAACTCAGGAAAGCAATGTGAAGCTGGTTATCGTTAGCGGGTTCTCCGGCTCTGGGAAAACTATCGCACTCAATACGCTTGAAGATATGGGCTATTATTGTGTTGACAATTTACCGGCAAGTTTACTACATACCTTCTCTCACGAAATACAGCATAACGCTGGCATTATAGAACAGGTAGCCGTGGGCATCGATGTCCGCAATCTGACGCGCCAGTTCGAACACTATAACAGCATACTAAAAAGCCTGGAAAAAGATGACATCAATTATGAAATCATCTTTCTACGTTGCGATGATAATGTATTAATCAAGC
Organism: Gammaproteobacteria bacterium; assembly: GCA_036478835.1. Lineage (GTDB taxonomy): Bacteria > Pseudomonadota > Gammaproteobacteria > DSM-19610 > DSM-19610 > JAZGER01. The sequence goes on from JAZGER010000004.1 coordinate 9,410, forward strand.
GATTCAGTGAAACACGCCGCAAGCACCCGCTCAGCAATAAACAAACTACTCTGGCGGATGCAATTCAGCGAGAAAAACGTCTACTGGAACCCCTTGCTGAAAGAGCAGACTTTACAATCGATACCAGCAATACCAA
>JAZGER010000005.1:0-5908 GCA_036478835.1 Gammaproteobacteria bacterium
TACTGTTAAGAATCCGATGGCTTTTGATACATTTCCGTTAATAGACATGACACGTTCTCCATACGCCTTAAGTGTTATTCATCATTTTTCGATTATTTAAATAAATTACTATCATATAATCAGGAAATCTGCACCAGGACCAATGATATCTACCTGACCTTCGATAGTTGGCAATATACTTGTAGTATCTATATCCCCGGTCACACTCGATAAATTAATCGTATCCTTTCCCGTATTTGCATTGGCATCCAGGATCGCCTGCCTCAAACTACCCGGCCCACTGTCGTTGATATTTGTTACATTAAATGTATCAGCCTGCAGCGGTGCACTGACCGATAAGGCGAGACCTAATGCCATCACGCCAATTGCCAGTTTATGCTGGAGTTGTGTTTGAGGCTTGCCCGCATTAATCGCTTCAGAAACTGACGTGTATCGAAAATCATTTTTATTCATCTTGTTTTCCCTTGCGTTAATCGCTCATATTGGGTTACTTGGAGCTAACAGCCTATGCTGTTTTTGATTAAGGCAACTTATCCGAACAGTTACCGGACTTACTGCTGTAACTCACTGAGGTAATGTTAGCGACTGAACAATCCGATTCAGATACTGCATTTACATCCAGGTTATTCCCCGCAGTGACCGTCGTGTGGAAACCAATGGTCGTTTTCCCCTGGCTGTTCAGAGTCAGGTCTGTTCCTGCCTGCAAATTGCTTCGATTAAAGATCAATGTTTCACTGTTGGGTTGGTTCCCAGAGGTGATTGATAACACACCTGTTGTAGATACATCTGCCTGATAAGCAACTTCTGCAATACCATCAGCCTTCATCGTAAAGTCTCCGGTTGTCAGTACAGACTTGTTGGCAATTCTAGCCAGGCTATCTGCATCACTACCGGTCGATATCAGTTCAGCTGTGTCGTTTACTGATAGATTGGAACGGAATCCGATAATGGATTTTTTTGCACCGCGTATTGCCAGGTTATTTGCATTCACCACGTTACCGCCATTGAGTAAGGCATTCTGCTTATCAGCTATCACACAGGCTTCACCCGATGCATTGATCTCGGCACCCCAGTTAACCGCAACACCCTGTCGAGCATGCAGCGTGATATCTGAACCGGTAAGCGACGACCCTGCATTTACCGTTATGCGACAGGGCATCGTGACATCTAATGCCACGCCGGGTTCACCCAAATCACCTAGCAAACGCAGGTTCTGATAAACCGGCTTACCATCAGGATTAAATGACTTGCCATAGTCGCCTGCGACAAAGGCTTCAACATCCTCCACAGAACGTGCCAGGAATTCTCCCGAACAGATACCGCCAACCGCGACAGGAGGAAGATCGCAAATAGCGACTGGTGGTACGATGACATCTTCAACTTCATAGGCACCGATGTCGCAAGCGGCACCCTGTGGTCGAGTCACACCACGCTGATCGGTCGACAAACACGTGGCATTATCGCCAGCATCAATCGCAGGACTACTGGCTAACAATGCATGAGTTAGCGTAGGGCCGCCGTTATCGGCTAATGGGGCTAATAGAGGATCGATACCGATCAGGTTACTGCCGGGGACAACATCGGTGATCTGGGCCGTGCCGGGAGTTCTGATCAGGCTGTGAATAATCTCTATAGACCCTGTAAAATTGGTCTGCACAGCAAGGTCACCATAAGCATTGTTTGGATTATTCGCAATAATTGAATTATTGACTCTTAAAAACTCATCTTTGTAGTAAGAACTACTGGAAGGCCGTTTACTGATACCACCCTTCTTATTATTCACGATAGTACTGTTAATAATGGTCATCGCACCCGAATTCACAATACCTCTACCATCATTACCGCTGATCGTGGAGTTTCCTACATATACTGTTTCTGCATAATTAAAGTTCAATCCATTACTAGCATTATTTACGATGACACTATCACTGATTTTTACCCGACTGTGTAACTGATAAGAATCGCTTCCAGAAACTACAAGGCCGCCTTCGTTACCGGTAATTGATGAGCGGTGAATCTCAACTAATGAGCCATCCGAAAGAATCTGACCCGTGTTATTTGAAAAATCAGTATTGGTTAATCTTAATTCCCCACTTCTGATATATATCCCTCCGGTATTTCCGGTAAGCACGCAGCCATCACAATTGAAATTACTTGCACCGTAAATCTTGCCATAACCATCTTCCAATCCAGGAGAAATGATCACACTCGAACTGTTATTCCTCATTGTGAGGTTTCGCGCATTCACATCGCTTCCGTACATGTATATGCCGCGCCCATTGGATTCAGAAATTTCTGAATCCGTAATCGTAGTTGGCGTATTATATAATGTTAGGCCTTTTAACTTACTTTCAGAAAGCGCGAGCTTTGTGTCATCGACATCAAGAGGCCCGTCTATCGCCAGGCCGCTGACAGAGGATGAATTAAGTAGCTTTGATGTTCCTTTGATGTTCAACCCGGACGACAGAGTTAGCCTCTCAGCGCCCGGCCCGACGAGATCGATTTCACCGATTATTAACCGCGCTGTAGTTGCGATCTGTCCTGCGACATTCGATAAATTAATTTCATCTTTTCCCGGGTTCGCATTAGCCAACTGGACGGCTTCACTAAAACTGCCTGGCCCACTGTCGTTGGTATTAGTAACTGTGAAAGTATCTGCGTTAGCTGTACTTGCTACCGATAAGGCCAACCCCAGTGCCATCACGCCGATAGCCAACTTGTGCTGGAAACGTTTATCGGACTTACTCGCGTTCATCGCTGCGGAAATTTGTGTATAACGAAAATCAGTTTTATTCATCTTGTTTTCCCTTGCGTGAATCGCCCATATTGGGTTACTTAACAATTGCTTTTGTTATTTGTTATTATTGCCTGAAATTTGCCGCATTCATTACCGATATTTTAGCTAATTCGGCCTTTATATTGTTATTCTTTTATTTGTTATTATTATACACTGCTTACCCGGCCATTTCAAAATCTCTAAACTCCCTGAACAATCAATCCCCCCAACAAAAAGGGCGCCAAAGCGCCTTTTTATTAGTGATTACGGTAACTTATCTGAACAGCTACCAGGCTTTGTGTTGAAACTCACCGAGGTAATACTGGCTACCAAACAGCCAGCTTCACTTGCCGCATTCAAATCCAGGTTATTACCGGCTGTTACTGTTGTATGAAAACCAATCGTAATCTTACCTTGACTGCTCAAGGTCATATCTGTACCTGCCTGAACGTTGCTTCGATTGAAGATCAATGTTTCACTGCCAGTAGTAACGGTTTAAGCTGGCTGTGGGTCGGGTTACTTGCCCCATAATGCTATACTACGCCCACTAACCTGAATTCTCCGTTTGCGGTAAACCTCAAAATATCAGACCTGTCTTCAATGACAAGTTAAATAGTCGCATGATGAGGGCTTCAGGGCTTTGTGCTTTTACAAACTTATCCTGGCAGACGACTATTCAGAAATAACAATCTGCGGGAATTTAGCCGCATAGTTTTTAGATTTCAATGACAGTTTAGCCGTGGTGCGCCGAGCAATATCTTTATAGATCTGCGCTATACGACCATCAGGATCGGCAACCACGGATGGGCGGCCGTTATCCACTTCTTCACGGATACTTTTATCCAGCGGTAAGGCACCCAGAAAATCCACGTCATAGTCCTCGGCCATTTTCTGACCACCACCCTCACCGAAAATGTGCTCTTCATGCCCACAGCTACTACAGATATGAATACTCATATTTTCAACAATTCCAAGCACAGGCACTTCTACTTTCTCGAACATTTTAAGGCCTTTGCGTGCGTCGAGCAGAGCAATATCCTGTGGTGTAGTAACGATAACAGCGCCACTGACAGGCACCTGCTGCGCCAGCGTAAGCTGTACGTCACCGGTGCCTGGCGGCAAATCCACAACCAGATAGTCAAGGTCTTTCCAGTTAGTATCACCAAGAAGTTGCTGCAACGCCTGGGTGACCATCGGGCCACGCCAGATCATCGGTGTTTCTTCGTCTACCAGAAAGCCAATCGACATCACCTGAATCTTGTAACTGATCATAGGTTCCAGCGTCTTACCATCAGGTGATTCCGGGTTGCCAGAGATCCCCATCATACGGGGCTGACTAGGTCCATAAATATCAGCATCCAGAATCCCGACATTGGCACCTTCAGCCACCAGCGCAAGAGCCATATTGGTTGCAGTCGTAGACTTACCCACGCCGCCCTTGCCAGAGGCTATGGCAATGATATTTTTAATGCCATTGATCGTCTTGACGCCTTTTTGTACAGAATGTGCCTGGATAGCAAAAGTCACATTAGCGCGAGCCGCTCGAATGCCTTCAATCGATTCCAGCATGGTTTTCAGCCTGGCAGCCAGCTCTTCACGGTAACTTGCCGCGGGGAACCCCAATACAACGTCCACTAGCACTTCATCACCTTCGATAGTGATTTTGCGTACACACTTGGCGGTAACCAGATCCTTTTCAAGGAACGGATCAATGTATTCTTTCAGTTTGTCTTCAACTTGCGACTCAGTCACGTCTGCCATGTCCAGCTTCCTCTGCAATCTGTCTTTCGGATTAACCGAAAACGAATGAAAAATCAACGGCGCATTGTACACAATTACTTGCGCCCCGTCTTCAATGGGGTTTGTGCGGTTAAGCGAACAGAGGTCTACCCCTGGCCATATTTTGACCTGCCTCAACTGGCGGGAAAAACATCCCTGAACCCGCGGGTTATCTTCCCCTGCCCCTGTGCTCAGGTTCTGGCATAATGGCAGGATTACCCACAGTTTTTGATGCCCCGGAACAGGACCTGATGAACAACGAGACAACAATCAAAAAGCGAACCATTCTGGTAACCAGCGCACTTCCTTACGCAAATGGCTCCATACACCTGGGCCATCTGGTGGAATATATTCAGACCGACATCTGGGTGCGTTTCCAGAAGTCCCGTGGTCACGACTGCCTCTACGTGTGTGCCGATGACGCGCATGGCACACCCATTATGCTTCGCGCCCAGCAGGAAAATATCACGCCTGAGGAATTGATCTCTCGTGTGGCAAAAGAGCATCAACAGGATTTTGCGGATTTCCACATTCAGTTCGACAACTATCACAGCACCCATTCGCCAGAAAACCGGGAATGTGCAGAATACATCTACCTGCACAACCGCGATGCTGGCCACATCCGAACAGAAACGATCACCCAGGCCTATGACCCTGAGAAAGAAATGTTCCTGCCTGATCGCTTTATCATTGGTGAATGTCCGAAATGTGGAGCAGCGGAGCAATACGGGGATAATTGCGAAAACTGCGGTGCAACGTATTCACCAACAGATTTAATAAACCCACGTTCTGCCGTGTCAGGAGCAACGCCCATTGAAAAAGATTCCGAACAGTTCTTTTTCAAGCTGAGTGATTTTCAGGGGTTCCTCGAACAGTGGCTGGATGCAGGCCATACACAAAAAGAAATTGCTAACAAACAAAAGGAATGGTTCGAAGAAGGTTTGCAGGACTGGGATATTTCCCGTAACGCGCCCTACTGGGGTTTTGAAATCCCGGATGCACCCGGTAAATATTTTTATGTCTGGCTAGATGCGCCTATTGGCTACATGGCCAGTTTTAAAAATCTGTGTACTAAAACCGATCTGAACTTCAATGATTACTGGGGGCCGGGTGCCAAAACTGAGCTGGTGCATTTTATAGGAAAAGATATCGCACGTTTTCATACACTCTTCTGGCCTGCTGTTTTGCACGGGGCAGGTTTCAAAACACCTGACGCCGTCTGGTGTCACGGATTTTTAACGGTCAACGGCCTGAAGATGTCAAAATCTCGCGGCACCTTTATCAACGCGCGTAGCTATCTTGATCAGATGAACCCAGAATATTTGCGTTATTACTTTGCTGCGAAGCTGGGTA
>JAZGER010000006.1:0-12773 GCA_036478835.1 Gammaproteobacteria bacterium
TCTATACACTGGCCAAGAGCACCAGCTCACTGCTGGATGCGAGCAATGTCAGCACAATCCCTCTGCTTCTTTCAAATGAACAGGCACAGGCCCTGGAACCTTTACGAGTGATTACAAGCACCAGTGAACAGGCAGTCACTGCCGCATCCGACCTAACGGTGCAGGATATTATTCTTAGCTGGAGCTATGTGACCCAGTCTACGGCGGATGTGCTCGCTGAAGTTCGCACGATCATTCGAGCGGATACTGTGCCAAATTCGTTGCTGGTCGACACGGGTGCAGACTCCCCTATGGGTGCCGCAAACCTCTTCGCAGGCACTTTATCAGTGCCTTATTATCTGAGTGCAGCGGCAAGTACAAACGACCCCTCCCCGTTAGCCTCTTTCTGGAAGGGCGCGGGTGACAGTCTGTTAACGCAACATAACCTGACGCCCGTATCCAACTCTACTGAAACCATCCCGCTACTGGTATCCGTTCCAAAAACTGCCAGCGGAGCCGTACCCACAGTCATTTACCAGCATGGCATCACAACCAATCGAGGCACTGTATTGGCAATAGCTGATTCATTTGCCGCGAATGGTTTTGCTGTCGTTGCAATCGATATGCCTTTGCATGGTTTGACTGGAAATGAAATCAATGGCACAGAGGCGTTCAAAACTGGCTTTGAACGCACCTTTGACCTTGATCTGGTGACACAGGATGCAACCGGCGGCATCACTGCGGCTACACCCGACGGAACGACTGACAGCTCCGGGCGCCATTTTATCAACCTGAGCAACCTGCAAAACTCAAGAGACAATGTCAGGCAGGCGGTGTCTGATCTGTTCTCTCTGACCTACGCCTTAACAACGATGAATGCGGGTGGGGTGACATTTGATACCAGCAAGGTCTACTTCCTGGGCCACTCGCTAGGCGGCATGGTTGGCCTGACATTTCTGGCGCTGGAACCTGCTGACTCAGTTCAGGATGCTGTGATTGCCATGTCTGGCGGCGGCATTGCAAAACTGCTGGATGGATCAGCTGCTTTTGGCCCATCGATTGCCGCAGGTCTTGCCGCCCAACAGGTTATTAAGGGAACACCCGAATATGAATCCTTCATGGGCGCTGCGCAAACAGTGCTCGACTCTGGCGACCCTATCAACTATGCAGAGGCAGCAGCAACTGGACGCGGCATACTGTTTTTTGAAGTGGTCGGTGGTTCCGGTGTGCCTTCCGATACCGTCATCCCTAATACAGTGCCTGATACGAATGACATCAGCGGCACAACCCCTTCACCCTTATCTGGCACAGACCCATTAACACGGGCACTAGGTTTAACCCAATACAATGAAACAACTACCGCAGTAGACCTCAAAGCATTAGTGAAGTTTTCTGCTGGAGACCATGGATCAATTTTATCCCCTGCCGCCAACTCGGCCGTTACCGTTGAAATGCAAACTCAGGCGGTCACATTCTTTGCCAGTGACCTTCAAAATGGGGCGAATACGCTAAGCGTCTCGAACAGCGCTATTATCGCGGCGCCCTGACCGGGCAAGAGAATTAATATCTGGATACTGCGAAAAAAGCGATCAGTCCAGACAGTGCCGGGGAGATAGTCCAACTATGGCAACCATAACCATAACCACAGAATTGAGATTAATAGGTCAGCCTTGACCCGAATATTTAAAATTCAGGTCAGGACTGAGAAAAACATTACAATTTACTGACTATGCGTTTGGCCAATGCTTTGGACATACGATTGATGCGTTGAGATGGAGATGGCGCTATCAACCCACCCAGAGCAGTTGATATATCCGTCTTAAAGGTTTTCAATTTAGCCCCATTTGATTCTGCATCAACAGTAACGAATATATTATCAGCTCCAGCCATGGCACCCGCCCAAAATGCTGAAGCACCCGACCTAAGCCGGAAAGAGGAAACATTAATATTTAATACAACACCATTTTCCGAGCTGCTCATCACACCCTTTTCCTCTAATACCGCTTGCACATCTGTTTTGATACGATCTGCCAGAGAATATTGATCGGCCGCTTCTTTACGGTCAGAGGCCAGGTCATTATCAAGACTAACAATGATCTTGCTAACAGAACGCCCGTTAGTTAGCACACTATTTGCTGCCTGTTTAATGGATTCGGCTGCCCCAGCAGAAGGGTTAGAAGCACAGCCGCTCATCAGTAGTGAATAGAAAAGAACAGCCGTTATCGAAAATCGAGTTAGCATTTTTTGACTCCTTAAGAATTGGTTCATCAAGCATACTTTAACCAAAGCATAAAAACACCCAGTTAACTGCCTCTTTAACAGGCCACCACCCAATACATCCGGAGAAAAATATATTTTTCATGAAATACTGCTTGCAACATGGGATAATTAATTCCTTGAACAATCACCGGTAAAAATCTTATGAAAAGATTGGTCACACTCATTACCCTTATACTAGTTAACTGCCTGGCACAGGCTGAAGATAGCTCTGCATTTCAAGCCACAATTAATGCTAATGGAGAACAGGAGGTTCGTATTGAAGCTAGCAGCTATACGTACAGCCCAAACAATATTATTGTTAAGTCTGGCATACCTGTGGTTTTGAAAATCAATAAAGTTGGCCTGATCCCGCATGATTTCATTATTAATGACCCTGCTTCTGGAATCGTCATCCAGGAAAAACTAGGCAAGGCAACTGAAATACGATTCACACCACAAAATATTGGGGAATTTCCTTTTTATTGCGGGAAAAAATTACTCTTCTCAAAGAGTCACCAGGAAAAAGGCATGCATGGTGTGCTCAGGGTGCAGGAGTAACGGCAGGACAGTTCCTGTTTAAGCGGTTTTTTTGCAACGCAACAAGGTATGTCCTTCGCCGATATCATTGATATCTGCTTCGACAGACAGTCCTGCCTGGTTGATCAGCGATAACAGGTCAGATGAGTGGTACATGCGGCTATTACCATTTGCGACACAGGTAAAATAGAGGGACGTTGCATTCAGGCTGAAACTGGCTGCTTCATATTTTTGCCTGTCCCAGAGCAGCTCAATAATATACAGCTCGGTTTTCTCATCCATCACGGCAGCAGCTTTTTTTAGAATACTAAGTATTTCTTCCTCAGCAAAACAGTCCAGAAATTGGCTCATCCAGATAACATCGGCGCCCTGGTAAAAGGGTTGCTCATTTTTGAGAACATCCGCCGGATATGCATTAAAGCGCTCACTGAACCCGGCTTCTTCAATGTTTTTCCTGGCAACTTTCAATTGGACAGGTAAGTCCATAATGGTTACGCGCACATCGGGATTATGCGCCAGACAGCGCAAAGCCCAACGGCCTGTGTTACCACCGACATCCAGAATCTCCCTGACAGGTGATTCAAATATAATGGGCAGAAGCTCATCGAAGACGCGGTCAGAATAAAAATGATCAAAGCTAAACCAACTTTCTGAGGCAGTTCCCGGCAGGGTGGTAAGCCCTTCATAAAGAGTATCCCAGTCGCCCAGCTCGGCCAGCCCACGTGGCTTACCATCACGAATGGAGTCACCCAAATGATCTAGCGCCCGATAGCAGACATCACGGGTGAAGTCCATGTTGACACGTGTCATTTCATCCTTCTGTATAAAATAGCCGATTTTTGACAAAACATAACGGTCTTCCTGCTGAACGACAAGACCAATACTGACGCCAAAATCCAGCAGTGCTTTGATTCCATAACGGGATAAACCACTTTTCTTCATCAGCACTGGAAGTATTTCGCCATGCTCGCCTGTCTCAGCAATAGCCTCAAGTAAACCTGCATCGCGCATCACCGCGGTGGCCTGAAAAACAAAAGGCGCAAAGGCAATCCACTGTGCCATAGATTTAGCTTCCAGTGCACTGATTTTGCTTGTATCCGTCTCTAAATTCATTAGGGTTTGCCTATTGAGGAATGCTGCTTTAAGTATTTGGCAATATCATACCCCATTCAACTCGCCAGGTTTCAATCAAACGCTCTCCATATTTACTCGTCTTCATACAATTGCGTATAATCAGGAAAATGGGGCCTGGTGAGCCGTTACATTTCAGAGAACTCTAGCCGTTAAAAGGCACATGTTATTGTCTATACTCAAAATAATTCAGGCGGGTCTTTTTGTTGCGAGTTATCCATTAATCATCTATTTTCTGATAACCCACGGTGCCGCCTGGCTGGGAGCTGTCTTCATTTTTGGATTAATTGCGTGGAAGATCCGTCAGCGCGATAACTGGCTCTGGTGGATTGTCGGACTGGCAACGACCATGCTGCTAACGATTAGCCTTTTTGGCGTTGAAGCCATTCCCAAGTTAACACCGCTTCTGATTCATATCAGCCTCTTCTACATTTTCAGTCAAAGCCTCAATAATGCGCCACTGATCGAACAGTTTGCACGGCTGGATTACCCGGAACTCCCACCAGAAATCGAAATTTATTGCCGTCAGTTAACTATTTTATGGAGCGGGTTTTTTGCATTGAATATCATCGGTTGTCTCTGGCTGACATTTTGGGGCAAAGATACCTGGTGGGTACTCTATAATAGCGTGATTATTTATAGCCTGATGGCAACGCTGATGCTGGGCGAATATATCTGGCGACACATCCGTTTTCCCGACCTGGAAATCCCCTCATTCTCACATACGATCAAACACATAATAAAGAATGGTCATACCATTTGGGGGCACAAAACACATGATAGCCACTGAAAGACAGTCCGGCTATGTCGTTAACTTCTCATCGACTGAAGATATCCCTTTAGCCTTTTCTTCAGGCAGTGCAATTTCGCTGGGAAAATTTCGCCAGGACGTCCTGCAAAACAGTGAACGTCTCACCGACAAGGGAGATGTATTGATTAGCTGCCATGGGCGCTATGCGTTCAGCGTGGCATTACTGGCCGCATGGCTGGCAGAAAAAACCGTCATTCTACCGCCCGATACTTTAAATAAAACACGGGCAACGATTCATTCCCATTGCTGTATCGCACATGAATTTGATGCCGCATGGAGTGAATCTCTGTTGCCAGAAGAAGCGACTACCCGCCATGGTAACTGGTCTGTAACACTCAGCCCCGAGACTTCCCTGCAATTATTTACTTCCGGGTCAACTGGCGAACCCAAAGCAATCACTAAAACAATTGGCAACCTTCTCGATGAAGCGATCACCCTGAGTGAACAATTCGACTGGCCTGACAGCCCCATTGTCGGCAGTGTTACACCGAATCATCTCTATGGCCTGACTTTCACTATTTTACTGCCCTGGATACTGCAGCTACCCTGGGTTGATGACATCCCGCTGTTTCCTGGTGATATCGTAAACACATTAAAACAGACTGGCAGCAGAACTCTGATCAGCATCCCCACACAGTACAAAGCATTGCTACAGGACACCAGTGACTTGTCCCATCTGGTTTGCATTTCAGCAGCGGCGCCGTTATTCGCAGACCTTTCGGCACAATGGAAGCAACGCAATAATTACGACATACTAGAAATTTATGGATCCACCGAAACGGGCATTATTGCGCATCGTCGACAAAGTATAACAACGGCCTGGAACGCATTTCCAAACGTCAGCCTGAGTACAGAAAAGGGTTTACTCAAAATTTGCTCTCCTTTTGTCAGCCCAACATGGGCAATGGGCTTTCAGACAGCAGACCGGGTAACACTTGAAAGCGACCGTTCTTTTCAACTGCTCGGCAGAGCTGATGCGATCGTAAAAATTGCTGGCAAGCGGGTATCTTTATCCAAAATCGAAAAACGGCTTCTTTCCTGCGAGGGGGTAGCCGAAGCGGTTGTCGTTGCCGTCCCAGAAACAGGCCACATTAGAGACAGTTCAATCTGGGCGGCGGTAACTGCCAAAAAACAACATAAACTCACTAGCCGGCAATTGCAGGAAGATTTACGCGGTCAACTTGAAGGCATTGAAATACCCAGGAGAATCGTGATTACGGATACACTACCACGCACCGCCAATGGTAAACTCCCTCTTGACGCAATAAAAATATTATTTAACAGTGATAAGCCACAGCATGTTTAAATTCGAGGATATAACTTCAAGCAATAATGGCGGCAACATCATAGCCGCCTGCAAAATTCAATCTGATGCCCATTTTTTTACCGGGCATTTCGAAAACTTTCCGGTAATGCCTGCAGTTGCCCAGCTATTAATGATTCAGGCCTTGATAAAAACCAGCCGCATCTGTAATGAGAAAATTGCAGCAACCAAATCCTGCAAATTCTATCAGCTAATACAACCTGATCAATCTGTGCAGATTACATTATCAAAAATAAATAACGACACCCTGACCTTCATGATTGAAAATGGGGATGATGTTTTTACAAAGGGGGCTTTTCAATTAACAGGGAACCCAGCTACTCCTTAACCAGAACCCGTTCTATGACATCACCTGGCTTACATCTAACTCTTCCCTTGCCCATTACCGCATACTCAGCATCATGTGCAGCCGGCATTGGCACTGAAAAACTTTATGACGCGCTGCTTTCCAGCCAAACCTGCCTACAGACACCGTCCCTGATATCAACTGACTTCCTGACCTATACGGGTGAAATTGCAGATGCGTTATTACCCACACTGGACGCTACATTGCAGTCATATTCCTCGCGTAATGCACAAATCGCGCTGGCAACACTCAATCATACACAGGATAATTTACGCGGCACAATCGAAGCAGCGGTCGAACGTTACGGAGCAAATCGAATTGCAGTAGTCATTGGCACCAGCACCTCAGGCATTTATGAAACCGAAAACTGCTATATCGAAATAGAAAAAAATCAGCAGATGCCTGAAATATTTGACTTTATAAACCAGCATATATGGTCAGCCACCGCAAACTTTCTGAAGCTGGAGCTTGGCCTAAGCGGTCCTTGCTATGCAATTTCAACGGCCTGTTCTTCAAGCAGCAAAACGCTTGCCTGTGCACAACGGCTGATCACGACAGGCCTTTGTGATGCGGTATTAACGGGTGGTGTTGACTCACTGTGCCGACTAACGCTACAAGGATTCAAAAGCCTCGATATCCTGTCAAAAGCCCCCTGCACTCCACTGGATAAAAATCGTTGCGGCATCAGTATTGGTGAAGGCGCAGGTCTTCTATTTCTGGAAAGGCATCACAACGATCATGCTGCCTGCGTACATTTACTAGGTTGTGGCGAGTCCTCTGATGCCTACCATATGACGGCACCACACCCTGAGGGAAGAGGTGCTATCGCAGCAATGCAAGGCGCATTAAAACAGGCCGGCATCGCCAGCGAGGAGATTGACTATATTAATCTACATGCAACAGGGACTGTGCTTAACGATCAATCTGAAATGCGCGCTGTGCACAGCGCATTTGGCTCAGATATTCATTGCAGCGGCACCAAAGGATTAATCGGGCATACACTCGGCGCTGCAGGTGGTATAGAAAGTATTATTGGCCTGCTCTGCCTGCAAAAACGTTTCAGACCGGGCACCAGTGGACTGATAGAGTCCGACCCATTATTTAAGTGCGCCATCATTCAAAACACTGAAACAGACGTTTCGATCAATGCAGTGATGAATAATAATTTTGGCTTTGGCGGTAATAATACATCGCTTATCCTCGGGTGGCACCATGAGTGATTCTGTTTTTAACCCAGACACCATGGCGATACTGGGGACGGGTCTGTGCATTAAAAACAATGAACTGGCCACTGCCCTAAATTTCAATGACTGCGCACTGGATGTCTCACAGTTGCCCGCCATGGTCCGACGCCGCACCAGTATAGCTACACGAGTTGCAATCTCTGCGGCTATACGCGCCTGTTGCAATGCGAATATGCGTCATAACATACCCGCTGTTTTTGTTTCCCTGTCGGGTGAAATACAGATAACAGATCAACTTTGTCAGGCCATCGCAAAAAATGATTATCCTCTGTCGCCCACACAATTTCATAACTCTGTGCATAATACCGCCTCAAGCTACTGGAGTCTGACCATGAGTAATCAGGCGCCGATGATGGCTATGTCTGCATTGGAGGATGGCTTTGCCCTGGGGTTACTTGAAAGTTGGTGCCAGTTACAGACAGGTATAGAAAAAGTGTTGCTGGTGATCTACGAAGAAGAAGCACCGCACTATTTACTCCCAGAGTATCATTGGGAGCCCTGTGCTGTATCTCTGGTGCTTGGCCAATCGACACAAAACTTCAGTACTATAAGCTGCCCTCTTCAATCCACCACCATAAACAAGCAAACATCTAAAAAGAGCATTTCCTCTAAAAACCCTGCAATGGCAGGCTTTCCATTGCTCGAACTACTCACAACCAATAATACTGGCAAACACTGCATTGACGTATCTCAGGGTAGCAGTCCATGGCTGGCAGAGGTTGTAATACCGTAATGCCTGACGAGAGAGCCATGTTCGAACGCATACTGCCACATCGTCAATCGATGCTTATGCTGACAAGTGTTGCTCAACAGGCAGAAAAATCAATTCATTGCACCAGTATCATAAAACCGCAAAATCCACTACTCATCGATAACCATTTCCCGATACTTGGCGGCCTGGAATTACTCGCACAAGCTTCTGGTATCATGCTAGCAAAACAGGAAACCAGTCAGCGGCCTAAAGTCGGTGTCATCGCCCGAATCAAATCCCTGCAGCTAACTGAGACTATCATCCCAATTGCTGCAGAGATACATATTCATGCCAGATTTTTGGGGGGCAACAGGGATGCAGCCATAATTGAAGGCGATGTATTAATGGAAAATAAAATCTTCTGTAGCGGAACATTAATGCTCGCAACTTTACCGGATTTACTTTAAGAATGAACAGGCGAATGACAAACCCCCAATACGATATCATCATTGCTGGTTCCGGCCCTGCCGGCTCGACTGCAGCCACACTGCTGGCACAATATGGTCATAAGGTGCTAATCCTGGAGCGCGACCAGCACCCACGCTTTCATATTGGCGAATCCATGTTACCCATGAGTACACCCGTATTTAATCGATTGGGAATCAACTGGGACAAGAAGCACTATCAGCACAAGAATGGCGCCCAGTTTATTAACGAAGGTAGCGGAGAGAACGTGCGATTCTGTTTAAATGGTGACCACCAGCCCTACCAGGTCGAACGCTCTGAATTCGATCTAATGATGGTAAACAACGCGGTTAAATACGGTGCCACGCTGCAGCAAAACGAAGCCGTGAAGAAAGTTTCTGCAGAAGTGGATTCTGTGCAGGTGGTCACCAGCGACGGACAATATTCTGCTCGCTACTTCATCGATGCCACTGGGCGTAGCGTGTTTATGGGTCGGCAACACACCAGCATCAAACGCATTGAAAACCTGGGACGTTTTGCATTGTATACACACTACAGCAACGCCTGTTCTGAGGCGGCAAAAGCAATGTTTATCTCTGGCGATATTAGAGTACTAATGCTCGATATTGGCTGGATATGGATTATTCCACTCATCAACAACCGATTGAGCATCGGCCTGGTCGTACAAAAACTTGTTGATAAAACTCAGCGCGGCCCACAACTGTTTGAGCATTATGTCAGAGCATCGCCTCTTCTAGAACAGTTACTCGAAGGTGCGCAACAGGAAACAGATGTTCGTGCAGAAGCAGACTTCAGCTTTACCAATACTCAACGACACGGCGAACGCTTCGCTTGTTGCGGGGATGCTGCAGGCTTTCTCGATCCAATTTTTTCTTCCGGAGTTTTTCTGGCAGTCACCAGTGCAGAACGCATTGCCGATCGCCTACATCAAGCCCTCATTGATGGAACTGAAAACAATCCAATGCTCCACAGTGAAGATGATGCCGATTACGCCCTGGGATTTCGTTCAATGCAGTTGTTTGTCGAGCGTTTTTATCAGTACAACATGGTGGAACACCTGTTTTTTGAAGCCGACAGGAATGATGTTGTAAAAAATAATATCGCAGCGTTGCTTTCGGGTGATTTATGGCGCGGGGATAATGACTTTCAGCGGATGCTATTAGAAGGTCGGCAAAGTAAAAAATCAGCCTGTTAAAAAACTGGTTCCTGGCTCTGACCCGCTAGCACTACTGATTGTCGAGCACTCCATACAAAACCGATTCCTAACGAAATATCAGCCGACTGCCTAACCAGAGGGCTGTTATCGATCACCCCATGAGACAGCTCTCTGAGCTGCATAAAGCCACTAAAGCTTAAATATTTGCTTCGCGAATAGGTTGAACTGAGTTTGACAGAATAACTATGGAAACCACTCTTCGCCTCGTAGGCTGGCCTGTCAGATTTTGCATGCCTGTCCGCCACACCATAATAATATTTGTTAAATGACTTGCCTGCCAACAAACTAGAAAAATGCAAACGCATCAAAACCTTTTGTTGAATCACTGGCAGTCTTTGCTCAATAAGCAGTAAGGGTTCTGCTATCCACCCCAGCTTTTTCCACTCCACATCCAGAACGTAACGAACAGGCATATGCAAACTAAATTTCGGCTGGTTTTTTGATGTTGGAAATATCCAGTTTAGCTGCGGCCCAAGTTGACCTGTCAGACTTAGATCCGGCATTCCTTCACGGGCTTTATTCTTATTATTTACAGGCAGCCCAAAACCCAAACCCAGATCAAGTGAGAAATTCCCCTGGTCAATCAACAACCCCTTAACACCTTGCCTGTTAGCTTTGACATGTTTTCCGCGATAAACAAAATACGGTGCAGCTATTGGCAGGGTATAACGTTGATCGCTTCCCATATAGTGAGGTGTCGACAAAACCCCGCCTGCAACTCCAATCTCCCATAATGGCTCTTTACTCACCTCTTCAGCCTGGGCCGATGAAACGATCATCCAAAAGGACATCATGCTAATCAGAGTCAACAGCATTTCTTCATTTATTTTTTTCATGAAACTATTCCAAGGCTTTCTATTAACTACTATCAGAATGTTTAGTGACAAACCGACCGATAACAAACATCAATTAACTCGCATGAGCCAGATTATTTTTCACATTCCTGGTTTCAGATGGAGGCAGATTTAAAAAGTCTATTATAAATAGGCTCCATAATTCCAGGTATCACCGGCATCACACATCTCACCTTTAGCCCCTGGCGCCTTTCTGATAGTGAATTATTTCATCTTCAGTGTGCTTTTTCTAGCACTTTTCATTGACTACACCCACACCCACACCTAGCATGGCCGCGATAATGTTCTTCTGAACTTCCGAGCTCCCCGACATTAACCGGCCTGCCATACCATCAAGCACCAGACCAGCCAGTCCATTTTCAAGGCCTTTGGCACCATGTATATGTGCTGCATCCAGACTCGATTGTAAAAAAGCTTCACTGGAAAAAAGTTTGGTCTGCGCACTTTCAAGCGTAATACGTTTCTTGCTATCCAGCAATTCTGCACAACGATTAACCCATAAGCGGATCGTTTCCAGGCGCAATTTCATATCAGCAATTTTGTGAGAAATTACCTGGCGGTCTGATAAAACTCCACCACCAGATGCTCGTCTACGGACGTACTGGATCGTTTGATTAAGCTGCCACTGCATCACGCCAGCAACACCTGCAAAAATAAAAGCTCGTTCCAGCTCAAGCGCCAGTTGAATCATGGTCGCACCAGCACCCGACGCTCCCAGCGCACGATCTTTGGGTATTTCGCATTCGGACAGCGTAATATCACCCATCGTAGCAGTGGCACAACCTTCGACAGTCGGACCGTTCTCAAAATTCGCCCCAGAATCATCCGACCTGAGAATAAATGCAGATATCGCAGAGGTAGCGCTATCTTTCGCATAAATGACCATCATCCCGGCAATGGGTGAGTTAGTAATATAGCGTTTATGCCCATTAAGCATAAAACCTTCAGCGGTTTCACTCACCGTTGTTTCCATCGCCTGAATATCAGAACCTGCCTGTGGTTCGGTAATCGCATGTCCACCGATCAGCTCACCATTCAGCAATGAAGGTATCCAGTATTTTTTTTGCTCATCATTAGCAAACCGTAACAACGGAAAAACCGCACCCCAAAGGTGCGCACTCAATGCCAGCATTAAACCCGGATCATGTGTTTTCTCGCCGAGCAGGACATGGCTATCAGCCAATACTCTGAAAGGTGTTCCAACACCGCCTAATGTTTCGGGTACGGCGTGTCTGAATAATCCCGCTTTAGCGCAGGCCAGGAAACGATCTCTTGCCTGTTTGGGGTCTCTGTTTTCAGCCGCGCCGAGGGCCGGCACTCCAAGAGGTTCCTGTTTCATGTCATTTGAGCCCGTATTTCCTGATTAATTTGTTGGTAGTCTTTCTTTCCATTTGCCAGCAGCGGTAGTTTATCCAGATAAAGATAATAAGCAGGACGCATATAAGGGGGTAAATGATTTTTTGCAAAGACCTGCAATGCTCGCCTGTCGTGCTGTTCAGACTCAATCGCAGCGGCAATACGTGTCCCGGTAACTGGATCGGAAATACCAATGATGGCACAAGCATCCACGCCGGGTGCTGATATTAATACCTGCTCAACTTCTGCAGGTTCTATGCGATACCCCGAACATTTGAGCATTCGGTCAAGCCGCCCATGATAGCTATATTCATGATGATTCGTAAGCGATACCCTGTCGCCAGTATGAAGCCAGCCCTGCTCATCCAGAAGCCGCTCGCATTGCCCATTTTGCCAGTAGCCTGACATCAGGCAAGGCCCTTTTACCAATAACTCTCCCTGTTCCGGATCAATGCCCAGCTCTGCTTCGCAGGCGGGATAACCGACAGGTATATCTTCGCCAGCAGTCAAACGTTTTCTGTCGACAGGCCAGTATAAAC
>JAZGER010000007.1:0-3319 GCA_036478835.1 Gammaproteobacteria bacterium
GATGTGGCGAAATTTTTCCGCGAAGTGGCCGCGGACAAAAAAACCGAATACTCTCAGTTACTATGAATATACTCGCGCTGGAAACAGCGACAGAAGCCTGTTCGGTCGCTCTATGGCATGAGGGTGAAATTACCCAGTTATTGAAAGTTGCACCGCGAGAACATGTTAAATTGCTATTACCGATGATCGATCAACTATTGGCGAATGCCAGTGTGTCAGTTAAGCAACTGGATGCTATTGCATTTGGCCGTGGGCCTGGGTCATTTACCGGGTTGCGAATTGCAGCAGGTATTACACAAGGTATCGCCTTCGGTGCTGAGATACCTGTTATTCCCGTTTCTACCCTGGCTGCGTTGGCGCAGGGCGTTATCCGCGAGCACGGGCAGCAGCACGTACTGGTTGCGTTAGACGCAAGAATGCAGGAAGTGTATTGGGCGGCGTATGAAAAACACAAGGATTCTGTCAGTTTACTGGGCGATGAAGTCGTTTGCTCGCCTGATAAAGTAAGCGTCCCTGATGGCGAACAATGGGTAGGAGCTGGCAGTGGCTGGTCAGAATATAAGGAACAGCTTGATCGGCAATACCGACCATCACAAGAGTATCCTGACGCCTGTCCTCAAGCCTGTGATATTGCTCATCTCGCAGCGATAAAGTTTATGGCAGGCGAGGCTGTGATTGCTGATTTGGCTCAGCCGATTTATTTGCGTAATAATGTTGCCAACAAACCGAAAATCAATGCCTGAGACTCTTGTAAAGCTCGTAGATCGCGTTCGGAAAAACCCGGCCAGTGCCGAGAGCTTGAGCCTGTATGCACTGGTGTGTACGCTGAAAATGGAAAAGGGTGGGCACATGTACATGCTCAGGAAGTTGCGTGAATTAACGCCAGAAGGTCGTTTGCTGGCATACGATCTAATGGAATTGATGGCAGAGAAGAAAAACGCTGGCGAGGCATGGGATAATACAATCGGATTACTCGACAATTTGATCCGGGGACGATAATCTCTATTAATCGGAGACGGTTACACCGAATTTTATTTTAAACTACTCAGGTTTATTGATTTAATAACAATTGCACAAGGAGAATTAGGATGTCCTTTATTAGAAATATACTTGCGTTAATCGGTTTGCTAGCGATTATTTGCGGAGGTGTTTTGTATACAAAACTGAGTCCGGAAATTACTGCATTTAAAGCGTTAGATCCAGGGGCAAAAACGGTATATGGGGACATGTGGCGGCTACTAAAAGAAACCGGCAACTCTGCTGATGCTACGGTGGTTAAATATCCTCTGGCCGAAGGTGTGTCCTGGGAAGATGCAGAAGTTAGTATGCGCAGCGTTGCCAACGAACATAATATTAAAGCCGTTGGTGAATTGCCTCTGTCTGAACAGGTCGAATTAATGACCGGCGAGAAGAAGCGCTTTCTTAAAATTTACCAGTACTGTAATCCAATTACTGCAATGAAAATGGTGGATTACAGTGATGCCTTTTCGGCCTATTTGCCCTGTCGGGTTGCGATGGTAGAAGATAAAGCGGGGAACTACGCGCTGTACTCACTGAACATGGATATGATGATAAAGGGCGGTAAAACATTGCCGCCCGAATTGCTTGCAGAAGCGATGCGTGTCAAAGAAATTATTATTGATATTATGGAACGTGGTTCAGAAGGCGACTTTTAATTTCTGACAAGCATAATGATGGAGAAGCAGAATGGTTGATCGGCGTAAAGATTATGTGAAGCGACGAGTGTCGGTATTAAATCGGGGAAGGGAGAGATCGGATAAAGATCTCTATAATGATATCGATGATGAGCATCATGATGAATTTGAAGGAATGAATCGGAGATCCAGGCGTAACGGCTGGTCGAAACTTATCCCATTCGCTGTTTTACTCTTCATCGGCGCAATGATTGCAAAGCAGGAAATTCCTGCCGTTAACGACTGGTGGGAAAGAGCGGTTAACCCCGACATCTGGGTTGCCAAACAAACCTGTCAGAAAGCAGCCGTTGAGCGATCACAGCGCAAGGAATATATGCGTCTCATCAATTCAGGCAAGGTTAGAAAAACCAATGAAGGCTTTTATATTGATCAATTGATTTATGGTGAAATGTCAGAAGCTGGCAGTGAAGTTACCATAGGGTATTCCTGCTATCTGGATAAGAAAGGGAACCTGACTGCGTTAAATCATTTGGGTGAACAGGTGTTACCACCACGAACTTCCGGGCACCCGTATCCTACTTTAGATGATTGATAACAGGTGGTTTCACATAGCTTTTGTGGACGCTTCTAGTCTTATATGGTTGCCCGTAACTGACTTATCGCCACCACAACGATAAAACTGGCAAATAAGTTACCAGCATTAACCAGATAATCATAAGTACGAGAAAGGGGAGTGCTGAACGAAACAGGGTAATGACCGGCTTATTAAAACGCTGGCTGGCAATAAATAAATTCATGCCTACCGGTGGCGTGCTATAACCTATTTCCAGATTGGCTAGAAATATAATCCCCAGATGAATCGGGTCGATGCCGAAACGTTGTGCCAGGGGCAGTATAAGAGGCACGACGACGACGGTGGCAGAAAAGATGTCCATCATGGCGCCGACGACGAGTAGAAAAATATTTAAGGCGAGTAAAAACTGTATCTGGGTTTTTAAATCACCTTCCACCCAGTTGAATAACTTCATAGGTAATTGCGCGTCGATCAACAAGTTGGTCAGGCCCATCGCTATGCCAAGAATAATCAAGATGCTGCCAGTAAGCACGGACGTGTCGACCAGGACTTTCATAAACTGGGTTTTCAGGTTAAAGGATTGGTGTACGAGCGTTTCAAGTATCAGTACGTAAATCACGGTGGAAGCGGCGGCTTCGCTGATGGTAACGTATCCGCCAAAGATGCCTGCAATTAACAAGACGGGCAGGAGGATGTCACCTAGAGCAGAACGCATCGTTTTTATTAGCAGCTCAGAGGAATATTCTCGACGCGGAACGTTAAAACGTATACCAATGATAAAGGAATAAAGAGCCAGCAGGATCATGAGCAACAGACCGGGGACGATGCCTGCCAGAAACAAATCATCGATATTGACGCCTGCAATGATGCCGTAGAGCAAGATGGCGAGGCTCGGTGGGAATAGCAGGCCAAGTGACCCCGAGGTTGTCAGTAAGCCAAGTGAGAATTTTTCCGGGTAGCCTGCTTTACTTAATAATGGAAATAATAAACCACCCAAAGCAAGGATAGTAACGCCAGATGCGCCGGAAAATGATGTGAAAAAAGCGCAGGCAGTGAGTGCAACGATGGCTATGCCGCCGGGGAGCCAGCC
>JAZGER010000008.1:0-2484 GCA_036478835.1 Gammaproteobacteria bacterium
ATCCATAGTTTATATAAAGTATAATTCGGCAGATTCCGGAAATTTTAAACTGTTATTAAATTCTGTGCATCAAAATCGCGACTGTAATTAGTGAAACTTCATAGCTTACAAATAAAAAAAGCAAACCCGAAGGTTTGCTTTTTTATTACCGAGCAGTACCTGACGAATCAAGCCACTGTTTCAATCAAATGAATTACGCTGTTTCTGTTTCAAACTCAGTGGCACGCACCAGGTCGTCGTCCAGCACAAGGCGTTTACGCGCAGTGCCCGGATGATCCATTGATTTGTATTTGATGAGTTCTTCGACAACTGTTGCTGTCTCTTTCTCATCGCCAGTGAAAGCAAAGACGATGTGGTTATCATCGATGCGCTGTACATTTGCGCTAAGCTGGCGTTTGATGGTTTCCTTGCCTGTCCAGATTTTAAAACTTAGCAGGACGATTTTGTGGCTGGGCAGCAGTTGCCCGTCGAGCAGCATAACGGCGAGGCCTTCTTTGCTGACATTCTCGGCATAGCCTGAGCAATGTCCAACGGATGATTGAGCGATATTGATTTCAACGAGTATGCGTTCACGAGGAGAACGTCGATTATCTGTAGCAGCCATTCAGGTTGTCCTTCTGGAATTTCAGGGGTAGAACCGATCTTTTGTTACCTGAAATTAACGGCTGCTTAGATAAGTAACTTTAAATTTATCTCTTCGCTCCTGCAAAGAGCGTATAGAAGTTTTCTGTTGTTATTTTTGCGATTTCTTCAAATGATTCACCGCGTAATTCTGCAATGTATTGAGCAACATAACGCACATAGGCGGGTTGGTTTTGCTTGCCTCTGCGAGGTACCGGTGCCAGATACGGGGAGTCTGTTTCGACGAGCATCCGGTCTAGCGGTATTTTTTTTGCGACATCTTTGAGGTCGGTCGCATTTTTGAAGGTGACAATGCCGGAAAAAGAGATGTAAAAATTCATGTCCATGGCTTTTTTTGCCATATCCCAATCTTCCGTAAAGCAATGTAAAACCCCGCCTGCTTCATCAGCCGACTCTTCTTTCATGATTCTCAGGGTGTCTTCTTTTGCTGCGCGGGTGTGGACTATTAATGGTTTCCCTGTCGCTTTGGAGGCGCGTATGTGACGCCTGAAGCGTTCTCTTTGCCACTCGACATCGCCTTCGGTGCGAAAGTAATCCAGCCCGGTTTCCCCGATAGCGACAATTTTCTCATTATCGGCCATACGCACCAGCGCATCTTCGTCGGGGTCTTCAACCTCTTCGTAATCTGGATGGACGCCCACCGAAACGGATATCTGGGGGTAGTCTTTTACCAGCGCCATCATGGGTTTAAAACGTTCTACGGTAACCGACACGCAGAGCATATGCTGTATGTCGTTGTCGGCCGCCGCCTGGAGGTAGGTATCAAATGATGTGTCCTCGCATTTGAGCATGTCGAGGTGGCAGTGTGAATCAACGAGCATAGCGTTCTGGCTTTTTTTCGCGCAGCCCAGTTGACTGCCTGTTACATAGTATGGGTTGGCCGTTCTGCAGACAAGGCGCCTGCCAGGTAAGTCTCAATTTTTTTCTGGGCTATGCCGCCATCTTGTTCACTGAATTGCACGCCGATGCCAGACGCACGGGCACCCTGCGCACCTTTGGGTGTGATCCAGATGATTTTTCCGGCAACCGGTAGTTTCTCGGTTTCTTCCATCAGAGCCAGCAGCATGAAGACTTCATCGCCGAGCTGATAGCCTTTATTGGTGGGGATAAATAAGCCGCCATTTTTCACATACGGCATATACGCCGCGTATAATGCGTTCTTATCCTTGATTGTCAGCGACAATATGCCCTGCCGCCCTGTTGTACCTGTAGTATTGCTCATTGTCTTTAATTCCCTTGTTCACTCTGCGCTATGACGCCGCTGCGTAGTGAAAAGTTTCTCCCAGTTAATAAGTACATCTTCAACTAATAGCTCGTGATTGAGGCCACTTTTCCTGCTAACAAGAAACAGTGACTGATTACATTTTTCCAGAAATACATGCAGCTGGCGAACATCCGTCTCTGCCGATAATTCGAGCAAGCGACTAAAGCCTTTTTCAGTCCAGTGACTGGCTGTTCCCGTCTGTTTTGCAATCAGCAGATGTTTTACTATCGCCTGCAGGCCCGTCAACATCTGGATAACCTGCACTTTACTCCAGCCATTTGCTACCTTTAACGGTGACAGACGGTGCTCAGCAACCTCTGCTAGCTGGGTCATAAATGTTGACCAGAGTGCTAACAGCCCTCCTTGCTGTAAACGCAAGGCCAGGCACGGTGCGCCATGCGCCAGGACTAGCAGCGTCTCCAGCTGAGGCTCATCAGGTAGCTGCTCACGCAGCCATTGTATCGACTGATCCCAGTCTGGCGCTACGCAAACGAGCTGTTGGCAACGGCTTTTTACCGTGACAGGCAGTCGTGAAACATCTGCAGTTTCCAACAATACAAAGGTATTATCGGTCGGTT
>JAZGER010000009.1:0-6338 GCA_036478835.1 Gammaproteobacteria bacterium
GCAACGGCTTCTTTTGTGGGGACTATGAGGGATTTTAATGCGGGTGATCGTGTGAATGCTATGTTTTTAGAGCACTACCCGTCGATGACGGAAAAATACCTGCAAAAGCTGGTGAGTGAAACGAATTCAGCGTTTGGTTTGCTGGACAGTTTGATCGTCCATCGGGTCGGTGAAATACGGCCTGCTGACCCTATCGTGCTGATCGCCTGCTGGTCGGCTCACCGGGCGGCAGCATTTGACGCCTGCCGCCACGCAATGGAAAAGCTTAAATCCGAAGCGCCTTTCTGGAAAAAAGAAAGGCTGGAAGAGTCGAGTCGATGGGTTAGCGGTCTTACGTCAGAATAGGATATAAACGATCAGACCGCTTTAGCCTGATCGATTTCGACATTGCAGATAGTGAAATCCATGGTGTCCAGATCGCCGAGAATATAGGTCGCTGGCGCAGCAACACCCCCCACCGTTCCCGGATTAAGTAGCAGGGTTTTCCCCCCTTTTATATTATCAATGTACTCAATATTGGCATCATGGTCATGCCCGCAGCAGACCATATCCCAATCGCCTGTAGTTGCCAGGGCGTTGGCGTAATGGGGGTAGTGGACAATAAAAATACGTTTATCTGCCATCTTTATGCCAGCATCCTGACCATAGAAATTCACCAGGCTGCCAGATTTATTTGCGATCCGCGACATCATGTAAAGGTCGCCCGTATTGTTGCCATAGATAACGTGTACTGGCAGACCGATCGGTTGTAGTACGTTCAAGGTACTGGGTGCAACGACATCCCCACAGTGAATGATAGCTTCAGCGCCGGCATCTTTTGCCGTAGCAGCAGCTCTTTCAAGATAGACGCGGTTATCGTGGCTATCGGAGACAATACAAATTTTCATGAGGGTCAGCTTTGGCGGCCAGTGACTGGCCGCTGTATCCAGTATAAATTAGAAATTCGGCTTCTCAGGAGCGTCCTTAAACATTTGAACGCTATCAAGGATTTCCTGCTTGGCTTCTTCAACACCCAGCCAGCCATCAACCCGCACCCACTTGCCTTCATCGAGATCTTTATAGTGCTCAAAGAAATGCGCAATCTGTTCGATCTTCATAGGGGCCAGGTCGCGGAAATTTTGCATGGACCGGTACACCTTGCAGAGTTTATCAACAGGGACAGCAAGAATCTTGGCATCATCGCCGGATTCATCGGTCATTTTCAGCATACCGAGCGGGCGGCAACGAACCACCGAGCCTGTGATTAGCGGGACGGGAGCAAGCACCAGAACATCAATCGGGTCACCATCTTTTGATAACGTATGCGGGATATAGCCATAGTTACAGGGGTAGTGCATGGGCGTGTTCATGAACCGATCAACGAACATTGCACCGGATTCCTTGTCAACTTCGTATTTGACAGGGTCGCTATAGGCGGGAATTTCAATAATCACGTTGATGTCATGGGGGACATCTTTGCCAGAATATACGCGGTCCAGATTCATTTGCAGTTCCTCAAATAGCGAAGGCCGGTGATTATACCGGCCTCGTGTATTAAATAGCGAGTATCCAGTCCGTTATCCGGGTGGACACCTACCTATATTAAGCTTTCAATTACGCTAATAGTGGCACAATCATCAAAGCCACAATATTAATAATCTTTATCAGCGGGTTGATAGCAGGCCCAGCGGTATCCTTATAGGGATCGCCGACGGTATCACCGGTAACGGCGGCTTTATGGGCATCTGAACCCTTACCACCGAAATTACCATCTTCGATATATTTTTTAGCATTATCCCAGGCACCACCGCCTGTGGTCATCGAAATTGCCAGGAAAAGGCCGGTAACAATCGTGCCCACCAGCATACCGCCCAGTGCTTTTGGCCCCAGCAGCAAACCCACGAGTACAGGCGCAAGTACAGGTAACAGGGAAGGAATAATCATTTCACGAATCGATGAGCGCGTCAGCATATCAACCGCTCTTGAATAGTCCGGTTTCTGACTGTAATCCATAATGCCCGGCATTTCTCTGAACTGACGACGCACTTCGTTAACGATACCGCCAGCGGCGCGTCCCACGGCTTCCATTGCCATGGCGCCAAACAGATAAGGAATCATGCCACCGATGAACAGGCCGATGATGACCATGTGATCGGAGAGGTCAAAGCTAATATTGACACCATTGGCTTGCAGGGCATGGGTGTAATCGGCGAACAGAACCAGGGCAGCTAGTCCGGCTGAGCCGATGGCGTAACCTTTTGTTACCGCCTTGGTGGTGTTGCCAACTGCATCCAGTGGGTCAGTGATATTGCGGATTTTTTCATCCAGTTCAGCCATTTCGGCAATACCGCCTGCGTTATCCGTAATGGGACCGTAGGCATCCAGCGCAACAATGATGCCGGTCATTGATAACATGGCGGTTGCGGCAATGGCAATGCCGTATAAGCCGGCAAGTTCGTGGGATCCCCAGATGGACAGGCAGACAGCCATAACCGGTGCTGCTGTGGACTTCATTGATACGCCAAGACCCGCAATCACGTTTGTCCCGTCACCTGTTGTTGAGGCTTCAGCAATATGCTGGACGGGTTTGTACTCAGTCGCTGTGTAGTACTCAGTAATGATGACCATAGCGGCGGTGAGGGCCAACCCAATCAGTGTGCAAAGAAACAGGTTCCAGGCAGAGTAAATGCCGTTGTCACCCATCAGCAACTGCGTGACGAAAAAGAAAGCAATTGCTGCCAGCCCACCGGCAACGGCAAGGCCGCGATACAGTGCATTCATGATCTTGCCACCATCAGCGACTTTCACAAAAAAGGTGCCGACGATACAGGCAAGGATGGAAACACCGCCGAGTACGAGAGGATAGATCGCTGCTGTTGTTTCCATGCCTTCCATGACCAGACTGCCTAACAGCATAGTGGCAACCACGGTGACAGCATAAGTCTCAAACAGGTCGGCAGCCATACCTGCACAATCGCCGACATTATCACCCACATTATCGGCAATAACGGCAGGATTTCGTGGGTCGTCTTCAGGAATACCGGCTTCAACCTTGCCAACAATATCTGCGCCCACATCCGCACCCTTGGTGAAGATACCGCCGCCCAGTCGCGCAAAAATCGAGATAAGTGAGCCGCCAAATGCCAGGCCGATCAAGGGGTGAATAGGATCATCCACGCCAGCTAGCAGCAAAATGGCGTAAAAGCCTGCGACGCCGAGAAGCCCCAGACCGACCACCAGCATGCCAGTAATGGCGCCGCCACGGAAAGCGACCTGCATAGCGGCGTTGAGTCCGTCATTGGCAGCTTCTGCTGTACGCACATTGGCCCGAACCGAAACATTCATGCCGATGTAACCCGCAAGGCCTGAAAAGCCTGCGCCAATGAGGAAGCCGAAGGCTGACCACCAGTCCAGGAAAAAACCAATCAGCAGCAAAATAGGAAAGCCTACCATCGCAATCGTAGTGTACTGGCGGTTCAGATAGGCTTTCGCGCCGTCCTGGATTGCTCTGGCAATTTCATTCATGCGTTCATTGCCCGTGGGTTTTGCATTAATCCACTTGACGGATGTTACGCCGTATTGAAGTGCGACCAGGGCGCAAATCAACGAAAATATTAGTCCTGCAGTCATGTTTCCTCCAAAGATTATCTTAGATATTTAGGGTGTCAGGTGCTTCTGCACCTTGCGGTTCGAACCGTCTCTACATGCTTCAAAAAAAGGGCGCCATCAGCGCCCTTCCATACTATTACAGCTTGACCTTGAATGCAGGCAGCTTTTGTTTCACAGCCGTATTTTTCAGCTGCACATATTTGGGCATGCCGTCCTTGCCATAAGGCGGGTAATCTTCGCCCTGCATCAGGGGTTCCAGATAGGCGCGACATTTTGCAGTGATTCCAAAGCCATCTTTCGAAATGAAGGATTTAGGCATCATCTTCTCGACATTGGCCACTTTAGCCAGTTTGGCTTCACCAATTTTCCAGCGGTAGGGCTTGTTGCTGGTGCGTTTGATGGTTGGCATCACCGAATTTTTACCCTGTAGCGCCATTTCAACTGCGGCCTTACCCATAGCATAGGCCTGCTCAACGTCAGTTTTAGAGGCAATATGGCGTGCAGCACGTTGCAGATAATCAGCCACTGCCCAATGGTATTTATAGCCCAGTTTATTGCGGACCAGATTAGCAATAACCGGGGCAACACCGCCGAGTTGAGCGTGACCAAAGGCATCTGTCGTTCCGGCGTCGGCCAGGAACTTGCCGCTTCTGTCTTTAACGCCTTCAGAGACGACAATAGAAACGTAACCGAATTGCTTCACTTTCTTCTTTACTTCAGCAAGGAATTTGGCCTGACTGAAAGCAACTTCCGGGAACAGGACAAGAATCGGCAGGTCAACATCATCGGTTGCCGCCATTGCGCCGGCAGCAGCAATCCAGCCGGCATGCCGGCCCATGACTTCAAGCACAAAAACCTTGGTAGAGGTTTTGCACATGGACGCAACGTCGAAGCTGGCTTCGCGTGTTGACACGGCGATGTATTTTGCCACCGAGCCAAACCCTGGGCAGTTATCCGTGATCGGTAGATCGTTATCCACAGTTTTCGGGACGTGGATTGCCTGGATGGGGTATTTCATGCTTTTTGATAGCTGAGAGACTTTCAGGCAGGTGTCCGCAGAGTCACCGCCACCATTATAAAAGAAATAACCGATATTGTGCGCTTCAAAAACTTCAATCAGTCGTTGGTATTCGCGGCGGTTTGCTTCCAGGCTTTTCATCTTGTAGCGGCAGGAGCCAAAAGCACCGGATGGGGTGTGGCGCAGGGCAGTGATGGAGCGAGCAGATTCTTTGCTGGTATCGATGAGATCTTCGGTTAAAGCACCGATGATGCCGTTTCTGCCAGCGAAAACCTTGCCAATTTTGTCCTTATTTTTACGCGCAGTTTCGATCAGGCCGCAGGCGCTTGCATTGATCACCGCCGTTACACCACCCGATTGGGCATAAAAAGCGTTTTTCTTTGTAGAGGTTCGAGCCATTGATAATACTCCCTATAGTTGTTAAGAAAAATCAGACGCTATGTTGATTTTTCGCCTGTTTTAAAATTACCGTTGCGGTTTTAACCCGTTGGTGATTTCGCGTTTTTTGCTAGTAATGCTGATCGCAGTCGAAGCCAATATGCCAATGGTCACAAAAAAATAGACTTGTTTTCGCTTCGTGCGATAAAATTCTTATATATTCCTGGTGGCGCACTCGGCGTCCTGGTGGTTTTTTTTAATCCCTTGCTTTGTATTGTGCAAAAGTCCCAGACTTAAAGAATCAATAATCCAGGTTGGGTCAAATGGCGGCATAGCATAGCCTAAAACTCTCTGAAATCATAAACTTTGTTTGACTTGGTGCCACTACAGGCGTTAGGTTATGTAGGGATAACCGGGTCTCAGAGGTGGAAAAGTGCCGGTCAACGAAACCATTTAAACGAATTTTAAAGACAAATGCGAATAAAAACAGTTAAGTATGCTCTGGAGCGGGTATGAGAATTATTTTATTAGGTCCGCCGGGCGTAGGTAAAGGAACGCAGGCAAGTCGTCTTTCCCAGGCGCTGGATATCCCTACTATTTCTACTGTAGATCTGTTGCGTGAAGCAGTGATCGAGCGCACGTCGTTGGGGCGTGCGGCAAAGATGATGATGGATGTGGGTCAGATGGTGTCTGACGAAATTATCCTGGGTGTTATCCGCGACCGGTTACTCGTCGGGGATACTAAAAAGGGATTTATTATCGATGGATTCCCGCGCAATATGGCTCAGGCAGAAGCGCTTGATGAGTTGTTAAACAAGCTGGGTCAGCCAGTTGATCTGGTTATTCAAATCAATCTGCATATTGATAAATTGATGCAACGCTTACTCGGTCGCAGGTTCTGCGTGTCCTGTGGGATGGTTTATAATCTTTTTATTGCACCGCCCAGTATGGATGAGAACTGTGATGAATGCGGGGGGCGTTTACGCCAGCGAGCCGATGATACTGAAGAATTGCTGGGTACGCGTTTGCGGGTATACGAGTTCCAGACAGTCCCGGTTGTCGATTTTTATCGTGAGCGTGGTGACCTGAGAGAAATACAGGGCGAAGGGTCTGTTGATAGTGTGTTTGCTTCAGCGAATAAAGTGACAGAAGAAACACGCAACCAGCTAGATGAAAGAACCCGACTGATCCGGACTGCGGTCAAGCGTAAGCAGGCCAAAGAAAAAGAAGAAAAGTCTGCGAAGTTATCCTCTATGTTTGAGCGTTCGGCAAAGAAGGCTGCGGAAAAGAAGGCTGCGGCAAAGAAGGCTACGGCAAAGAAGGCTACGGCAAAGAAGGCCACGGCAAAGAAGGC
>JAZGER010000010.1:0-11657 GCA_036478835.1 Gammaproteobacteria bacterium
GCTGAACATGCTGGATGGCTCTTTCATGTCTCGCCGGAACTGTATCGTGGTGCCTGGCGGGAAGATGGGTTTTGCAATGGAAATCATTCTTGCTCCAATCATTAAGCGAATGATGAGCGAACGCAAAACGGGCTAGTGTTGCTTTGGCGGCACATATTTCGTGCCGCCAACAGCCTTAATCACTATCCTCTCCTCGCAATAACCCCAGTGTACGACCCCGCCTACTTAGCCAGAAACTACAAACTGTCCCCAACAGGCAACACTTTTCTTATTTTTTTACCTTAAAATCAATGCTATGATTTATAACGCTCTGAAATTACATTGCCTTGATTAATGTACATCACAATAAGGAAAAATATGATAATCACGACGATTGACCCAGTCACTGGTAACAAACTGCATGACCTTGAGCAACGCCCATTTATTACAGAAGGCGGCGGTGTTGCTGAAACGAAAATCTACTTTGAAAATGACACCACATTACAGACATACCTGCAAACGAGCCCCGAAACTATCCGTCGGACATTTCAGGGAAAAACAAACTGAGCCTTTGCTCAATGCAAACACACGAAACTAAACTGTTTTCTGGGCCTGACGGTTACAACAGCCATCCTGCATAAAGCCTCAAACTGACGATCGCTTTTCAATCCACCTATAACGCCTGATGGACCAATGACAACTGACACAGCGCAATCAGCACACCGTCTGGTCGCCACATGGTTGCTTATCTGTTGTCTGATGATATACGCCATGGTTATATTGGGCGGCGTTACCCGACTCACAGGGTCTGGGCTATCAATGGTCGAGTGGGATCCATTTTTTGGTTTTGTACCACCGGCATCAGAGCAGGTCTGGCAAGATTTATTCTCCAAATACCAGGCTTCCCCCGAATATCAAAAAATTAATGTCGGCATGGATATTAGTGGCTTCAAGTCTATTTACTGGTTTGAATTCAGTCACCGTGTTCTGGGGCGTCTTATAGGGACTGTATTCCTGATACCCTTCCTTATTTTCCTTTCTCTGAAAATGATTCCTCCAACACTCATACCCAAACTATGCATTGGCTTTATTTTAGGAGGCATGCAAGGTTTGCTAGGCTGGTATATGGTCAAAAGTGGCCTGGTCGACAACCCACACGTTAGCCAATATCGCCTGACTGCGCATCTGGGACTTGCCCTGGTCATCTACGCATGGCTATTCTGGATTTATCTGGATTTAGTCAGTCGGAGAGAACAGCTATCCAGACAATTTAAATTCGCCACCATTGCATCAATCAGCCTCACCACACTCGTTACTCTGACGATTCTTTCAGGTGGATTTGTTGCCGGACTCAAGGCTGGCTTTGCCTACAATACATTCCCGCTCATGTCAGGTCAGTGGCTCCCACCTGGCGGCTGGTCTCTGTCGCCCGGCTGGCGCAATATTTTTGAAAACATAGCGACAGTACAATTTAATCACCGCTGGTTAGCCATCACGACCTGCTCCAGCATTCTATTGTTCGCCTACATGAACAAAACGCTACTCAAAACCTCTCTTCGTGCAGGTCTGTTCGCGTTAATCCTGATCGTCTTATTGCAGGTCACACTCGGCATATCCACCCTGCTGCTTCATGTGCCCGTCCCGTTAGCTTCCCTGCATCAGTCAGGTGCTGTTCTTTTACTTACCATCAGCTTATTCATCACACACAAATTGATACATAAAAAAAGCCCGGCAAGCCGGGCTTAACAACAGAGGGCGCTGATAATTATTTACTGGAGTAATACGCTGCCAGATTATCAATATCAGCATCACTTAATGCTTTTACCATTGGGCTCATCATTGGATCTTTTCGAGCTCCATCACGAAATGCCTTCATCTGCTTAACAAGATAGGCATCCTTCTGACCGGCAAGGTTTGGCCATAAAGGGTTGCTGCTATTGCCATCAGCGCCATGACAGCCAGCACAAGTTGCAGATTTGACTTTACCAGCCGCTGCATCACCCGCAAAACCAACTTGACTAAAACCGACAAGACTCCCAGCAACCAAAACCGCAATTAAACGTTTGTTCATAACAATTAACTCTCCACTTAAATAATCCAACATAAAATCATTACTCTTTTCTCAAAGACCGCTCGTCTTGTAAAATATCACCATAATAAAACTATTTTTTCTTTATAATTACAGTAAGTTATATTTTTAGACACTAAAACAGTGTGTGTGTTAATTCAGACAGCGAAATTGACGTACAGTTCAAAAACAAGCGGCTAAAAATCCCTGTTGACTGATTTACTCACACACCCTTAGCGCACTATGATACCTGATATGAACACGAAACAAACCTGGCAGCCAGACACCCAGTTTTTTATCGCCTCCCTCGCCGCGGTCATTTACTGGATTACCCTCTACCAGATAGTGCAACCTGCAACCAACCTGGCCTGGCCACTTTCCGAGCCAATCGCATTCTTACTGCCCTGTTTTATATACCCGATAGTTGAAGAAATCGTTTTCAGGGGGCTGGTTCAGGATGAAATAGGCGCGCGATTAGTGAATTGTCGGCTCGCCTTTTTAACTTGCGCTAACGTCATTACAAGTCTGATTTTCACTGGCCTGCATTTTATAAATCATCCCCCTCTCTGGGCACTCGCTGTCTTCATTCCATCACTTGTATTCGGCTACTTCAAGGATCGCAGTGGGAGCCTTTTTCCGCCTATCCTGCTACATATTTTTTATAACAGTGGCTATTTTTTGATTTTTACTCATCAAATATAGTGAATTTTGCAGGATACAAACACAAGAGACTAAAATGGCAGGGCGCAAAACCGCACAATGACGGGCAGAAACTCAATAACATGGCCAATTAAGAACCGTTGGCCGTGAGACGCTGTAGGGCTTCCTGATATTTTTCTGCTGTTTTTACGATAATTTCATCTGGAAGCTCAGGGGCCGGTGATTTTTTATCCCACGGCAGAGACTCCAGATAATCACGCACAAACTGTTTATCAAAGCTGGGGGGGCTGATACCAGGCTGATACTCTTCCTGAGGCCAGAAGCGCGATGAATCCGGTGTCAACGCCTCATCAATCAAAACAAGATCCCCCTTATCGGTGAGTCCAAATTCAAACTTGGTATCAGCAATAATAATTCCACATTCCAGCGCATAACCCGCCGCTCTTTTATATAACTCAATACTGACATCACGCACCTGTGCAGCCAAGTCTTTACCGATAAGTTCAGCCGTTTTTTCAAAACTAATATTCATATCATGATCACCAATATCGGCTTTTGTCGACGGTGTATATAAGATCTCAGGCAGCCTGTCAGCAATTTTTAACCCTGATGGCAAAGTGATACCACAAACGCTTTGGCCAGACTGGTAGTCCCTCCAGCCAGAGCCAATCAGGTACCCTCTAACAATGGCTTCAACGGGTAATGCTGACAATTTTTTAACGATGATGGCCCTGCCATCAACCTGTTCTCGCTCTTCCTTGTCGCCCAGTACGTCTTCCAGCGCCAATGCGCTCAGATGGTTTGGGATAATATCCTGGGTTTTTTCGAACCAGAAATTTGATACCTCAGTCAGAATCGCGCCTTTTTGTGGTATTGGGTCAGGCATAACCACGTCAAATGCCGATAAACGATCGGTCGTTACAATCAGTAAATGCTCATCACCCACTGCATATATATCGCGTACCTTGCCGCGTGCGACAAGGGGCAAGCTTTTAATATCAGTCTCAAACAAAATTGGCTGCATGAACTACCTCTGCTAATTAATAGAGCCCTGCTAACCTGATTTTATCAGGACGAATTGACTAGTGACGGGCTATACCAGAATGCTACAATGGGCGTTTATATAGCGAACGATAAGACTATGGTATCAAATTCCGCCACCGTTGGTCTGGTCATGGGCAGCACAAGCGACTGGCCTGTTATGCAGGCTGCAGCCGAGATACTTGATCAATTCAAAGTCCCCTATGAAACCCAGGTGGTTTCTGCTCACCGCACACCGGATCTACTGTTCCAGTATGCTGAAACAGCGACAGCCCGCGGATTAAGCTGCATCATAGCTGGCGCGGGTGGCGCAGCCCATCTGCCGGGCATGCTGGCTGCAAAAACACATCTGCCGATTCTTGGCGTCCCCGTACCAAGCAAACACCTTAAGGGGATGGATTCATTATTATCTATTGTTCAAATGCCGCGTGGTGTGCCTGTTGCAACTTTTGCAATCGGCGTGTCTGGCGCAGCAAATGCTGCTTTATATGCAATCAGCATATTGGCAATCACCGATCACTCCCTGGCAAAACAGTTAATCGAGTTTCGTGAGTCCCAGAAACAGGCATCGCTTACCAGTAAGCTACCGCCTGAATTGTGATTTATCCGGGAGCAACACTTGGCGTACTAGGTGGCGGGCAGCTCGGGCGCATGTTTACCATGGCAGCCCATAGCATGGGCTACCGCGTTTGCGTTCTTGATCCAGACAAAGAGAGTCCAGCCGGGACTATTGCCGAACACCACCTTCAAAGCAATTACACGGATGAATCTGCGCTATTGGAAATGACCCGCATCTGTTCAGCCGTGACAACTGAATTTGAAAATGTGCCGGCCAGCACACTGGAATTTTTAGAAAAATCAATCCCCGTTCGCCCTTCAGCTAAGGCAGTGTCTATTGCACGGGACCGTATTCTGGAAAAAACTTTCATCCGTGAAAACGGTTTACCCACGGCAGAATTTATCCCGGTGTATACCGAGGCCGACTGTATTTCAGCCTGCAATGACATCCCTCTGCCTGCCTTACTAAAAACCACTCAATTAGGCTACGATGGGAAAGGACAAAGAACCGTTAATAACATTAATGATGCTGTCGATGGATTTAAAATTAATGGTGGCGTCCCCTGTGTACTTGAACAAAAGATCCAGTTAAATAAAGAAATCTCGGTTATTCTTGCCCGAAATGAAAAGGGAGAAATCGCCGCCTACCCCATTGGTGAAAACAAACACGAGAACGGGATACTCTCGACTACAGTCGTGCCTGCACATATTGATCAAAAGACAGAAAAACAGGCAATATCGATGGCCACTTGTCTCGCAGAAGCGCTGCACTATTGCGGTGTACTCGCCGTCGAATTTTTTATTGCGACAGACGGCAATCTACTAATCAATGAAATTGCTCCAAGACCACACAACAGTGGTCACTACACTCTGGATGCCTGCGTAACTGACCAGTTTGAACAGCAAGTCAGAATGCTGTGCAATTTACCCCCCGCTTCAACACAATTACTTAGCCCCGCAGTCATGCTGAATCTCCTCGGCGATATATGGCCAAACAAGGGCGAACCGCAATGGATTGCCATCTATCAGAACAAACGGGCGAAGCTACATTTATACGGAAAAAATGATGCGCGGCAGGGGAGGAAAATGGGCCATATAAACCTGTTAGCCAGAGACACAGCGACTGCTTTGAGTGAGGCAGAAAGACTGCAATCAGAACTCGGAATTAAAAACTAGGAGCTACAACCCGGACTCAATTTCCGTCTCATCAACAGTGGAAAGCAACTCCCTTGGAAGCGTAAATATAAAAACTGCACCCGATCCTTTTTCTGCATTTTTAGCTTGAATGCAGCCTCCATGAGCCTCAATGATTTCCTTACAGATAGCCAACCCTAAACCCGTTCCACCCGAGCCATTCTTTGTCGTTGAGCTTTGAATAAACTTATCAAAAACTGCATCCAGCTCTGCATCAGGTATCCCAACGCCTTCATCTTTGACGTAGACAGAGAGGGCCGGTATATTCTCACCGCCGCAACTGGAAGGCAATTCAGCCTCCAGGTAGCCAATGGTAATCTTATGTTTTTCTGGCGTAAATTTAATTGCATTCGATAACAGATTACGAACAACCTGGCCAATTTTTTCAGCATCAAAAGTAGCCTCGGTACTGCAATTTACATCGTCGGCAATGATTGATATTTTACGATCACTGGCCAGTGCACTGTTTTCTTCGATCAGACTATTAACCAATTCGGAAATATCAATACTTTTAAACTCGTATTGCATTTTCCCAGCTTCCATTTTAGCCAGGTCCAGAAGATCATTGATCATGTTAAGAAGACGGGTGCCGCTGGTTTGTATATGATTAAAATAGCCTTGCAGTTTTTCTGGCTGCGCATCAAGCGATTTTTTTGCCCCCAGGCCTGAGAAACTCAATATTGCATGCATAGGGCTGCGTAGTTCATGCGACGTGTTAGCCAGAAATTCAGACTTCATATTGTTGGCTGACTCTGCTTTTTCCATTGCAACTTTCAGCTCTGCCGTTCGCTCGTCAACCAGGTCCTGCAACCGCTCCTGGTGATTCAGTAATTCGGCCTCCATTTTCTTACGTAAAGTAATATCATGAAACACACAAAGAAACGCTTCAAACTCACCACCCTCTGAATCAGCGTCATCAACACTGTCATCAAACAATACAGCATCACTGGAT
Organism: Gammaproteobacteria bacterium; assembly: GCA_036478835.1. GTDB lineage: Bacteria > Pseudomonadota > Gammaproteobacteria > DSM-19610 > DSM-19610 > JAZGER01. Next base: position 6,453 of record JAZGER010000010.1, read on the forward strand.
GATATTTTCGATACTGACACCTGCAAAAGCACTTCTTCCCCTTTAGCGTTAACTGCACGCAAGGGGGTTGCATACTGATCGACAGTTGATTGGCAATGTTCGTCAAGATACAACATCACATTCTGATTAAAGCTATCAGGGCAGGGAAATATTTTATGCGGACTCTGGTATAGCATCTCAATTTCTGCATACCCAAAGGTTTTTTCAGCGGCAAGATTGAATGCTGCCACTGTCGAGTCAGCATTGAACTGGATCACTGCATCAGCCACATTATGAATCAGGGATTGCATCTGAGACTGGGCTTTCACCATTTCGGCTCCGGATTGAGCCATTTCGATTTGACTCATACGGAGCATCTCAAGCTCCTGCGCTAATTCCTCACGACTTTTTTCGGTATATTTAGCCTCAGCCGAAATATCCACCATCAATCCACTTCCAGACAAGCAACCACTTCATTTCCACTTCCCTGATATTGCAAAGAATCAAAACTGGATAGCTTAGTTAAAGCAATGCCTCTTCCATGATTATCAAAAGCTCGCTCAGCCTGCATATCCAGGTATGGCTCCCAGTCAAACCCTTTCCCCTGATCTTTAATAGTGATTCGGATCTTTGAACTCAGCTTTTCGTATTTTACTTCGACAAATTTTGGTAAATTTTCAGGAAGCTGCAATCTTTTAATGACTTCATCATTCCAGGTTCCCATATCATTAAGAGATGATTTTTCGTCATAAGTTATTCCTAGATTTCCGTGTTCAACAGCATTGATAATTAATTCAGATAACCCAAGCGCAACCCTATCCGGGTCAGGACAGGCATTAGCCAACACGGATGCAAGACAACGGCCTTCCTCCATCGTCTTGAATTTAAAAATGCTCATCTCCATCAACCCCATGGTTTGAACATTTTTCTGGACATGTGCGTTCATTTCCTTAAATCGCATTCGATCTTCAACAGTCGTCTTAAGAACAGACAGTAATTCTTCTTGCTCAAACGGTTTAGTAAGGTAATAGTAGGCTCCTGCAGATAAGCCTTCGATAATGTCTTCTTTGGATGCTCGCGCTGTTTGCAATATCACAGGAATAGATTCTAATATCGGATGCGCTTTAATTCGGGAAAGAACTTCAATACCGGATATCCCAGGCATCATTCGATCAAGCAAAACCACATCATATTTATCGGGGTTCGCCTCTAATGTCGTCCAGGCAGATTCGCCATCTTCTGCCATTTCAATAATAAAATCCTCACCATCTAGATATTCTTCGATAATGATGCGGTTTAACTCCTCATCATCAACAATTAGGATGGTAAATGCATTGTTCATTTCATTACCTGATATATTTTTATCCAGCGAACTGGAACAATTTATCGAAATTAGCAATTTTCAGGATCTTTGCAATATCATCAGATGCCTGCTCGATAACAACTCTTTCCCTGTCGCCATTCACATGTTTTTGTAGCATTAACAACATACCCATCGCCGAGCTATCCATGTAATCAGCACCGGACAGATTAATGTGGTAACAGGAGTTAAAATCAGCATTACTACTGTAAGCATCTCTAAACTCTCGTTGGGCTGAAAAATCGAATCGACCATTAACAAAAATGGTCACCTTTTTTTGATCGCTTGATACGCGGGTTGAAATTGTTGCCATAATAATATCCTCAATAGTACTTATTGCACGGTACGCCTGTGTGAATCAAAATAAATCTATATCGCCTTCATTCATTGAGTCTTGTCCAACGATCTTGTTGTGCTCTATTGTCCAGCTATCCTGTAGACCCTGTAATTTGTCTTTTGCTTTTGTAAGCGCAATTAAATCGATTTCATTCGAATCTCGATGCGTATTTTCAATAAACACACTCAACTCGGTCAATCGCTCGATGTGTCTGTTTACAACGCCCAGGGATTGAGTAACAATATCCTCAAACTGCAAAGACCTGACGGCTTCACCAACATCGGCTGCAATTTGATCGCTATGCGTCGATAGCTTAGTTATCTGGACTGCGAGCATTTCGTTGAAATCCCCCATATTGTGGAACGTTTCCTCAACCTGAGTTTTCGCTTTAAGAGAATCACTCATATCGCGGGATGCCATCTGTCCAACCGTCTCTCTAACTGTTGCAATTGATGTTTTACTTTTATTGACACTATCCCTTATTTGCTCATTCAGCCCTGCAGAGCGCACTGATAAATCTCTAACTTCACTTGCTACAACGGCAAAGCCGCGACCTGCATCACCCGCTCGCGCAGCTTCAATGGCTGCATTCAATGCAAGCAAGTTCGTCTGGTCGGCGATCTCCTGAACATCACCTAGCAAGGTAAATACCCCATCCATATGTTCGACCATATCATCTATATCATGGATCGTTGCGACACTCTGACCACTGATTTCAACCATGGTGTCGATAAAACCCTGCATCAAATTATCTGCTTGATTAACAAGCCCCTTAACCCCGCTATCATCTGATTCTCCACCCTGTCTGGAACTACTCTCTATGATGCTATGAACAAGCTCTTCTTCGGCCTGGGCTTCCGCATTCAAACTATGAAAGTTTTTTGATAAAGTAACAACGGCCTCCGAGACCAGATTACCCGACCGGTTTAACTCATCCTGCATGCTTTCGAGTTCCTTACCAACCAGATGAAGAACCTGATCAACAACATCACTCGCCAAAACATGATTACCTTTTAATTCACGCTCTCTTATCTGGATATCGCTCAATTCCCGAGCCATTAATGATAATTTTCTCGCAACAAAGGCACCAGAAGAAAGCCACGCAAAGGCGATAATAAGAATTGTCATCGTTGAATAACTATCAAAAACAATCAGAGAGACTAGAGTAATAATCGATGCAGGAACGCAGTAAAGATACGATTTATATTGTGACAGTAAATCACGCTCTTCCTCATGGTGGTTATCTTCAATTGCTGTAGATGTCATATCTCATTATTTCCATTGAATTATTTATAATTGCATCGCCACGATAAAAATTCTGTGTCTTCATGTACTACATAGCGACTCATTAGGTTGAGTCTTTATTCGATACTTCCCCTCAGCGACCGCAATAATTCGCTCAGCTATATCATCTAAAGGCATAACATCAATTGCCGCCCCCCTTTTCACTGCTTCACCAGGCATACCCCAAACGACGCTTGTTTTCTCATCCTGAGCAACGGTATAAGCGGCGGCATCACGAAGATGCAAAAGACCCTGTGCTCCATCAGCGCCCATTCCAGTTAATAGAACACCAATGGTATTTTTACCCACGTTCTTGACAGCAGACTGGAATAACACATCGACACTGGGACGGTGACGATTGACTGGATCAGCTGAAGTCAGCTTACAACGGTACTTTGCCCCATCTTTTACGACCATAAGGTGATGACTGCCAGGCGCAACATAAGCATGTCCTGGCATAATCAAATCACCATCCTGGGCTTCAGCCACTGTCATCGCGCACGATTTATTCATTCGGTCTGCAAAAGGCTTACTAAATGCTTCTGGTATATGCTGGGTGATAACAATACCGGGGCTGTTCGCAGGCATTTTTTCCAGAACCTTTCTCACCGCCTCAGTGCCTCCTGTAGAAGCACCAATGGCAATAACCATATCAGTTGTCTTAAAATTCCCGGCCTGCACGATTTTTTTCTGCTTTTCTTTACCTGAATCTGAAGGCAGGGTTAGCGCTTGAACCTTTGCACAGGCAGCGACTTTTATCTTGCCAATTAACTCCTCAGCATACCCATCAAATGACGCAGCCAAATCTACAGCAGGCTTTGAAACGAAATCTATTGCCCCATATTCCAGAGCCTTTAGCGTGACATCTGCGCCTTTGACGGTTAGTGATGAGACCATCACTACGGGCATGGGTCGGAGACGCATTAAGTTCTTCAAAAAGGTGACACCGTCCATTCTCGGCATTTCCACATCTAGCGTTATCACGTCGGGATTTAACTGCTTGATCTTATCCCTGGCCATAATCGGATCGATCGCAGTTCCGATCACAGTAATAGCTGGGTCTGTCTCAAGCATTCTGGTGAGCATTTTTCTAACCAATGCTGAATCATCGACAATCAGTACTTTTATTTTTTCATTCATCCCTGTTGCTCATCAGTTATCTTCATTAAAATAAATCGACATCACCGCCAACACTGCAGGCTCGAACATCCTTGAGAAGCCTCTTCTCTTCGCGAACCATTTCAATCGTTTTCATCGTCTCGAGTTTTTTCATCAAGACCTTGCCAGTATCCGGGTGGTAAATTAACTTTCTGGGATAATCGCCACCTAAATCGCTAGACAGTATTTGTAGCGCTTCCTGCCGCATGTAGTCTTCGACAAAGTGAACATTCCTCTCGCCCACATCGGTATCCAGACCAACAATATTTGCACCACCAAAAACCTTAACCTCAATAGATTTTTTCCGTCCACCCTTCTTGTAAATCACATTCAACAACGCTTCAATAGCGTATGCCCCATAGCGCGTTGCATCACTCGATATCGCCGTACTATCACTAGAATCAGGCAGTAAAAAATGATTCATCCCACCGATTTTAAATACTGTATCTCGTGCACAAACTGAAACGCATGATCCAAGAACTGTGGCTATTGGCTCACCAGACTCAGAAACAAAATACTCACCTGGTTTGATTTTGGCTCCATACACGCCAGTCTTTTTGTCCCAATATCGATAGATATGCTCGAATCCAGGCTCTGGAACAGGCATCGCAGGCTTTAGCACAGTAGACAATTTGATCTTCCTATATGGCTTTGGTGTAAATCGTTTTACCAATAAGATCGAAATCTGTACTGACTTTAGCAAGCGATTCTGAATGCCCAACAAATAACAAACCGTCATTCGCCAGTGCCCCTGCAAAACGGGAAAATAAACGAGTCTGGGTTGGCTTATCAAAATAGATAACCACATTACGACAGATAATCATGTCGAAAGGCCCTGTCATAGGCCAGTCCTTCATTAAATTCAACTGTCTGAAACTAATCATGGACTGTAAATCTGGATGGATTTTTACATTACCTGAATTATCACCCGAACCTTTTTTAAACCAACGTTTAAGCTGCGCAGGTGTAAGGCCGTTGACTCGCTCTTGCGTATAAACACCTCGTGAACCAGTATCAATGACATTTGAATCAAGGTCAGTCGCCAGGATTTTTACATCCCAGCTATCTACATCGGGCATTGCCTCAC
>JAZGER010000011.1:0-4068 GCA_036478835.1 Gammaproteobacteria bacterium
AATGGAAAGGTCAGCATCCTTGTCATAATAAATATTCATTGTCATGTTCAATACTCCATTAATTCTAAAATCTTTATATACGCAATGATTTGTCACCGCGCGCAATACCCATCACACCAGAGCGCACAATTTCACGAATATCTGCTTCATTCAGTGCCTGCACAAAAGCATCCAGTTTTTCGCTGTTTCCGGTAACTTCCACCGTATAGTTTGTATCAGTGACATCGATAATCCGGCACCGAAAAATATCTGCCAGGCGTTTCACTTCTTCACGCCCTTCACCCGTCGCCCGCACTTTGACCAACATCATCTCACGCTCGAGGTGAGGGCCTTCCTGCATGTCCATCAACTTGACTACATCAAGCAGCTTATTCAGCTGTTTAGTAATTTGCTCAATCACTTCATCCGTGCCACGAGTGACCAGCGTCATTCTGGACAGAGAAGGATCTTCAGTTGGTGCAACGGTCAATGATTCAATGTTGTAACCACGCGCAGAAAACAGGCCAGCGACCCGTGATAATGCACCTGCTTCATTTTCCATCAATAAAGAAATAATATGTCGCATCAGCTTATACCAGGATCATTTCATTCTGCCCGGCACCCGCAGGCACCATCGGGTAAACATTTTCTGTTGCATCAGTCAGAAAATCCATAAAGACCAAACGATCTTTCATCGCCATGGCTTCTCGAAGCGCAGGCTCTACATCTTCAGGCTTAGTAATTTGCATACCGACATGCCCATAACTTTCTGCTAGCTTAACGAAATCAGGTAATGACTCCATATACGACATGGCATAACGTCCCTGATAGAAAAACTCCTGCCACTGGCGAACCATGCCGAGACAACCATTATTCAAATTAATAATCTTAATTGGCAGACCGAACTGCTTACAGGTAGACAATTCCTGAATGCACATCTGGATACTACCTTCACCCGTGATGCAGGCAACCGTGCTATCCGGGTGGGCGACCTGAACACCCATAGCTGCCGGGAAACCAAAGCCCATAGTGCCAAGACCCCCGCTGTTAATCCATTGATTCGGGCGATTAAATTTGTAAAATTGAGCCGCCCACATCTGGTGCTGGCCCACATCCGAAGTCACAAAGCTCTCACCGTTAGTGACCTTATATAAAGTCTCGACCACATATTGCGGCTTGATTACATCACTATTTTCCTGATCATACTGAAGGCAGTCCTTCGAACGCCATTCTTCAATTTGCTTCCACCAGGTCTGCATAGCCGCCCCATCCAGCTTACGCTCAGTCTGCTTCAGGGCATCCTTCATATCGCTTAGCACATGCCCGACAGAACCAACGATGGGAACATCAACCTTTACGATTTTGGAAATACTGGCAGGGTCAATATCAATATGGATGATCTTTGCATCAGGGCAAAATTTCTCAATATTGCCAACAACACGATCATCAAACCGCGCACCCACAGCAACCAGCACATCACAGTGATGCATCGCCATATTGGCTTCATACGTCCCATGCATACCCAACATGCCGAGAAATTGTTTATCCGTAGACGGAAACGCTCCCAGGCCCATTAAAGTACTGGTAATTGGAATTTCCAACTGGCGAACCACGTCGATCAATACCTCGCTGGCACCACCTAGCACGACACCCCCACCGGTATAAAAGATAGGTCGTTTTGCACTGAAAATCAGGTCTACCGCTTTTCGCGTCTGACGGGGATGGCCTTTCGTCGTCGGATTGTACGAACGAATCTTAACCTGAGCAGGGTAGCTGAATTCGGTCGTCGCAACGGTGACATCTTTGGGGATATCCACAACAACAGGCCCCGGTCGACCAGAGGTCGCTACATAGAATGCCTTTTTAATCGTGTCCGCCAGATCTTCAATATCAGTGACCATGTAGTTATGCTTGACACAAGGCCGAGTAATACCCACATTGTCCACTTCCTGAAAGGCGTCATTGCCGATCATAGGTGTAGGAACCTGGCCGGTAAAAACCACCATCGGAATGGAGTCCATGAAGGCCGTTGCAATACCCGTCACTGCATTGGTAGCACCAGGCCCTGAGGTAACAATCACGACACCCGGCTTACCTGTTGAACGCGCATAACCATCGGCCGCGTGGGTAGCTGCCTGTTCATGGCGCACTAGAATATGCTGGACCTTCTTCTGCTGATATAAAGCATCATAGATAGGTAGCACAGCCCCGCCAGGGTAGCCATAGATATATTCCACCCCTTCTTCAGCGAGACAACGAACAAATATTTCGGAACCGGTCAATTCCACCGTATATTAACTCCCCGGTAAGTCTGTTTCCGCATGCACCACAAGATGCTGACGGACGAGTAAAACCCCGTATTATCTGTATTTTTACTATATAAGCAAATACAGGACAAGAAACTTGAAGTCTGCCACTGATAACCTGAAGAATCCACCAAAAATCCCCCTCATACTCAAGATCTTTTAACATTTGCCGCTTCGGAGCAGTATTACACGCTAAATTTCTTCTTCAAAATGCTGAAACTACATACACAAGGTCCTGAATGTCTATAAAATTCATTGGTATAGCAAGCGCTCTGCTCATTTCTCACAGCGTTGTTGCGGGAAATATTTATCAATGGAAAGAAAACGGAAAAACCCAGTTTGGTCAATTTCCTCCTCCAGGTATTTCTGCTAAGCCAGTCAATACGTCACGAGGATCATCAGATCGGCAGCCAAAGCAAAGAACACCTCAGGATCGTCTGAAGCGATCAGAAAATAGAAAAAATGAACAGCGCACGCAGGACGAGATGAAGCAGGAACAGCAAAAATATGTCAAAGCGCGTGAATTAAACTGCAATAAAGCGCGCCATAATCTCACTATTCTGCAAGCGGGTGGGCGTCATCGCATTCAACTCCCCGATGGCACCATTAAATACCTCGACGAAGCTGAAACAACCAACAAAGTGAATGCAGCGAAAAAGAATATTTCGGAGCTTTGCCGTAGCTGATAGCCGCAAACCCGCTATATAATCGCCTATACTTTCTGGCAGGCTCATTTACCAAGGAAGTTGTATGCCACGACTTCCATCGAATCCAATCAGACACCACGTTATCTGTGCGCCTGGAATGGCGCCACCTTCCAGGCTGCAGACAATCAACGCTTGTACCGGCTTGCAACCGCCAGTTAGAATCCGCTTTCCTAACCGGACGACACGCAAATGAAAACATCGCAATTCCCATTATCCACAGTCAAAGAATGTCCGGCTGATGCTGAAATCATCAGCCATCAGCTAATGATTCGCGCCGGCATGATTCGCAAGATTGCATCAGGTCTCTATAGCTGGTTACCCCTTGGCCTGCGCGTTTTACGCAAGGTCGAAGCCGTCATTCGTGAAGAAATGAACAACAGCGGCGCACTGGAGCTGTTGATGCCGACGGTGCAGCCTGCAGAACTCTGGCAGGAATCTGGGCGCTGGGAGCAATACGGGCCAGAATTGTTAAGGTTCAATGACCGTCATAACCGTGAATTCTGCTATGGTCCAACACACGAAGAAATTATTACCGATATCGCCCGCCGAGAACTCCGCAGCTACAAACAACTACCCGTAAATTATTATCAGATTCAAAATAAATTCAGGGACGAGATTCGACCACGCTTTGGTGTGATGCGCTCACGCGAATTTATTATGAAAGATGCCTACTCCTTTCATAAAGACAAAAGCTCCCTGGATGAAACCTACCAGGTCATGTACGACTGCTATTCACGCATTTTCAGCCGACTTGGGCTGACCTTCCGCGCTGTCAGCGCAGATAGCGGTGCTATTGGCGGCAGCTTATCCCATGAGTTTCATGTGCTAGCTGAATCTGGCGAAGACGCCATTGTCTTTTCGAGTGAAAGTGATTATGCGGCTAATCTTGAGCTCGCATCTCAACTGGAAACAACAAACGCCCGCCCTGCTCCTGCTGCAGAGATGACAGAAATTCCCACTCCGAATATCCACAGTATTGAAGAAGTCAGCTCAGCATTATCTGTTGCAGAAAACCAGTGCATTAAGACACTACTGGTTCAAGGCAGCGAAGAGCCTGTCATCGCCCTTTGCCTGCG
>JAZGER010000012.1:0-4160 GCA_036478835.1 Gammaproteobacteria bacterium
CCATGACATCTGGATGCCCAACATCAAACGTTGCCATTTGAGCGCCGCGACGGCCACCGGCTGAGGATACCGTAAAGCACATCTTGTCGTAAATATCCATGAACGATAGCGGGCCAGACGTATAAGCGCCTGCGCCAGAAACGTAAGCACCTTTTGGCCGCAGGGTTGAAAATTCATAGCCGATACCGCAGCCTGCTTTCAACGTCAAACCGGCTTCGTGTACCCGCCCAAGAATCGTGTCCATGGAATCATGAACAATCCCGGAAACAGTGCAGTTAATCGTTGATGTTGCCGGCTTGTGTTGCTGCGCGCCTGCGTTGGAAATAATGCGCCCTGCCGGAATGGCACCATGCCGTAAAGCCCAGAGAAATTTTTCGTACCAGTAGCTTTGTTTTTCAGGTGTCAGCTCCACATCAGACAACGCTTTGGCAACGCGTTTATAACTGTCATCAATGGTGATGTCTACTGGCGTCCCATCTTTTTCTCGCAGACGATATTTCACATCCCAGATATCTTTTGAAGCGACTTGCATGGGAATATCTGCAATGCTGGAAATAGCCGATTCTAGTCGGGCTTTCATTATTTATTATACTCCCCTGATACAGGTTTTAGCTAAGATTAGGACGAAACAACGCGAGATGTCAAACCGGATAACGCTTTATACTCTATCGGCATATCAGTAAATTACTGGATACTGGCGCGCTCTGGCTTCGCAGGGCCCAGCCGTTTTTCCGCAGGCATCCTCATCAACCAGAGCAGGCTAATTAGCATTATTCCGATCAGGGGTAGCACGCCGAGGTTAACGAGCCTCCAGCCAAAATGGTGCTGTAATACGCCGGCAGACAAGGAGGCAAGCGTCACTGCAGAAAAAACAAGGAAATCATTAGTTGCCTGAGCCTTAAATTTTTCTTCAGGACGATAACTCTCAGTTAACAACTGCGTAGCGCCTATAAACAGGAAATTCCAGCTAAGACCGAGAAGCATAAGTGCCAGCCAAAAATGCGTCACAGTGACGCCGGTTAAATTGATCACCACACAGGCGGCGGCAAAAAAAACGCCCGTCAGCATGATGGTTAACACACCCAATCGACTGATAAGATCGCCTGTAAAAAATGAGGGTGCAAACATGGCAAACACATGCCATTGAATAACAAAAGCGGTCTCATTAAACGCATGGTGGTAATGCTTCATTGCCAGCGGCGTTGCCGTCATTAAAAAGGCCATCACGCTGTAGCCCAACATGCCGCAGATCATTGCCACGATAAATGCCGGTTGCCGCGCAATCGTCGACAGTGCCCTGGATTCGTTCCTGGTGCCCGGCTTTACTGCTGGCGGCAAATCGATAATGAACATAACGAACATGACGAGCAGGTAAAACACAATGATGAATAAAAAACCCCCGGCGAATTCTGCATCCGGGAAAATGCCGCGGCCTGCATTCGCCAGATTAGGACCAATAAACGCCGCAATCACACCACCCGCCAGGACATAAGAAATAGCCCGACTTTTCAAAGGCTCTGCACTCATATCCACTGCCGCAAAACGAAAATAATTACCAAAGCCATTAAAGATACCAATACACATGGCGCCTGCAGAAAAGCCCCAGAAGGAGTGATGCAGGATCGAATAGACAATCACTGCGCCACCCGCCACACCGATCAGACTTGCAAACATAAAACCGGCACGGCGCCCATAACGCCCCATCATGAAGGAGGCTGGAATACTGGTAAACATCATGGCAACAAACTGCAATGACAGAGGCAAAGTTGCCAACGCCTGATTCTCTGCTAACTGCAAACCCACTAACGCCGATGCAGCAATCATTAATGTAGAACTGCTCATCATCAACGCCTGACAAAGGCTTAATAAATAGATGCTGGCGGGCATAGAGGAAACCCCCTTGATATTTTTCTCACCCATCAAAAATCACCCTGTCAAACAGGCTAGACATTATGTCGCTCAATCTTGCTTACCAATGACGCCAACGCCTCCGCAAGAATTTCTCTCTGGGTATTTTCAGCTTGCGGAATATCGGATACATCCAGGCAATCCGGTCGGTGCGCCAATGCTTCTATGGTGTAACGCCGCATAGTGGACTGAGCGGAAAAACTCTGCATTGACCGGCTGTAGCGAGCATCCGAATTCACCGCCTCAGGACTGAGGCTATAAACCGGTTTATTCGTACAGATTGCTTCGGTCAGCATCGTCATGCTGTCTTCAGTTACGAATATTTTTTCTGCAACAGCAAGATAGGTTAACAACTGGCTTTCGCTGCCTTCACTATACCAGTGAGCTGCTAACAACGATGTTTCCAGTGTGTAAGCCTTTAACAACCATTCAGCTGACTGACCCGTTCGAGGCGCTGTGCTCACCAGCCACTTGATAGCAAATTTTTCCGACAGCTTATTCATCGCTTCAGCCAACAACATCCAGTCAACTTCTCTGTACTGATAACCCGCCCCATCACCACCGATCAGCAACGCCCAACAGCGCTGTTTTTTCATCTTTTCCGGGACGGGCATTTTCGCTAGCAACTCAGGGTCAACCACACTTGGCAACACCGGCAACACAATATTGTTGGGCACATCAGGCACTGGAAGAACGGATAAGACTGCGCCAAATAAATCAGGGCGCAAATTTCTCAGCGAACCAGAAAAAATATTCGGCACCTGAAAATGGCGTGCCAGCCAGGCATTGGCGAATGATGTGCGGCCACCGGAAGAGACGATCAGGTCAGGCGTATCTTTCGGCAGTTCCACTTTATAAAATTCGTGAAGTAACAATAATGGTATGTCTGATTCAGAGCGGTTTAATAACTGCCGCATAACATTTCTGAAGATGCCGGCTCTCAGCTTAATGTCAATCCATTCGCTGATCACCAGCTGCCGGCTGGCGATCGCTTTTACGATGCCTTTCGACTGGTTGTAGTGTCCTGAACGCCCATCAGATAAAACCCAGATGCGTAATGGCGCGTCTCTCATTATCGTAACATTCCGCGTTGCCCGGTACGCATACGTTGACTGAACGTCCGCATGGAGTCCTTGCCACTGACCTTGATTCTTTTAAGCTGAAGGCTATTTTCTGTTAGCGCTTCATTTATCCCTTCCTGTGTTGTCACCGCACTGGTATAACCACAGACATCAACAACGCTGACCTGATCAGAACGATACAAACCAAAAGGGTACGCAAAACTTTTTACAGGCACTGAAAATTTCACCTCCAGTTGTTGGCGAGACTCTGCAAGCTCTTTGTGCAACTGATTGTCATCACAGTCTAAAAGATTCGGATGCGTTAAGCTGTGCGAGGCCAGCTCAATACGGCCAGAAGCCAACATTTGATGCACCTGCTCATCATTCAACTTGGCCTCTCTCATCAGTTCTCCTTCATCATGGTGCGCCTTGCGATTCACCGACCAGTCATTATTCATTCGGTCAACCACCAGATAGACTGTCGCTTTGAAATCATATTGTTCGAGCAAGGGTAACGCGGCTGTCAGGTTATCCTGGTATCCATCATCGAACGTAATCGCTACTGACTTTGCAGGCACCTGATGACCCATTGCCATTAACTCACTGATTGTGTAGCTGCTCCAGCCGTGCTCCCGTAACCAGCCCAACTGCAATTCAAAATTTTCAGGCGTCACACGCAAACCATTAAATCGCGCAGCCTCGCGGTGTGGTGCAACCATGTGATACATCAATATCCGTGGCTGCGTATCGCTGATATTCGGGCGCCACCAGGCATAACGCAGTGAGAACCACAGTAACCCGATAACGATGACAAGCAGGAGCCCGATCATCTGCCTGCCACCTCCCTGTACACATGCAGGGTTTCATCCACCATCGTTTGTATTGATTGAAAGGGGTATCGCTGGACGGTCGGTGGATTGTCCAGCAGTGTAGAGGTGACAGCTTCAAGCTGCACTAAATTTCCAGGCGCAACTTTTCCAGCAGGGAAGGCTCGGGACAACAAATCTGACACCCCGCCATGGTCATAGCCCACCACAGGAACCCCCAGACTCAGGGATTCCTGCACCGTCCTTCCGAAAGACTCTGGTTTATTCGATAATGACAGTACGATACTGGCGGTTGAAATAATATCACGCAAGTCCGTTCTCACGCCGGTAAAGCCGATATGGTTTTTTGCAGTGGATGTCTTAA
>JAZGER010000013.1:0-2194 GCA_036478835.1 Gammaproteobacteria bacterium
GCTCTGATGCCATTTCATCCTGCAGAGTCCGGGGTGTAGGAATAGTACGAAAATTACAATCAGTCATCAGTTCAATTTCGTCATAGTCGTAGAAAATTACCCGACCATGACGGGTCACACCAAAATTCTTGTACAGGAGATCGCCTGGAAAGATATTAGCAGCTGCAAGTTCTTTAATCGCATGGCCATATTCAGTAATGGCCGCTTGTATTTCTGCTTTATCTCCCCGATTAATTAGGATATTTAATGGCTCCAGCCTGCGTTCAATATAAATATGTCTGAAAATCACTTGATCATCTTCGAATGATAGAGTCCCCGCTACCTTTTGTTTGAGATACTCGATCAACTCGTCACTAAATCGTTCAATGGGAAACGCTGCATAAGAATACTCAAGTGTATCCGCCATGCGTCCAACCCGATCGTGCATTTTTACTAACTGATATTTCTTAACAACCGTTTTGCGATCAATATCCTTGGGAGGATCAAAACGGTCATTGATGACTTTGAAAACAAACGGATAGGAAGGCAGTGTAAACACACTCATCACCATGCCCTTGATGCCAGGAGCAATGATGAGTTTATCACTCGAATGCTTCAGATGGTGCAAAAAGTCCCGGTAAAATTCTGACTTACCCTGTTTTTGCAAACCGATAGACGTATACAAGTCAGCTTTGGTTTTAGTCGGCAAAGTGCGCAGTAAAAATTGCACGGCAGTTGCTGGCACCTCGGTTTCGACCATAAAGTAAGCACGGGCAAAACTGAATAAATTGGCAATATCATCCGTATCAGTGAGCAAGGCATCGATATAAATACCTCCACGCTCATTGTTGAGAAGTGGGATGACAAATGGGATGGTATCGGGGCCATTAATCGCACGGCCAACGATATATGCACCCTTATTTCTATAAAAAGGTGTGGAAAGAACTTGCAACTGAAAATGCTGCCGGAATTCAATCGTAGTCAGGCTGCGCAGTTTGATGCACTCTACTAGCCGCTTAACATCGCGTTCCAGATTTTCAAAGGGTATGTCAAATTTAAAACAGCGTAATATCTCTTCGACTGAATCATTCAACCCGTCGTGGGTCGGATAAAAACTGTGGTAGGTTGGAATAGCACCTTCAAGGTACTCAGTTGAAAGTCCAGGTCTGACAAAAATATTGTCATTGCTGTAGTAACGCCGGTCAAACAACCAGGTAAAGACTGAATTATAAAAAGTTTCCGCCAGTTCAGGTTGCTTGTGATCATAAAGCAACCCCAGGTAACCCAGTTTAACTTCTTTCCATAGATGTTCTTCAACTGAGTCAAGACTAAATTCGGCACGCAATTTCCGGGTAGTTTCTTCCACCCGCTCCGGATACAGCAGAATGCGTTGACTGGCCGCCTTGTTCTGCTCTTGCCAGTCAGCTTGCTCAAATCTTTTGCGCGCAGCCTGGGTGATCTCCATGAAGATCTGATAATGGCGGTTGAACCCGTCAAGAATTGTTTCGGCTATGCGCAAGGATACCCGCTCAGCCATCGGTGAAGATGCTTTTTGCGGCAATGCATCTGAAAGTCTCTTACCCGCCTTGATATCAATCAGTTCAGGTTTTGGAGTTTTCATAACGAATCAGAATTGTTCTTCTTCGGTAGAACCCGTTAATGCAGTCACCGATGAAGCGCCTCCTTGAATGACAGTTGTCACATCATCAAAATAACCCGCGCCAACTTCCTGTTGATGTGCCACAAAAGTATAGCCTTTTTCTGCAGCGGCAAACTCTGGCTCTTGCACTTTTTCAACATAGTGTTTCATTCCTTCACCTTGCGCATAGTCGTGTGCCAGGTCGTACATGCTGAACCACATATTATGAATTCCAGCTAGGGTGATGAACTGGTATTTATAACCATATTCAGATAATTTTTCCTGGAAACCAGCGATGGTTTTATCATCCAGGTTTTTCTTCCAGTTGAAGGACGGTGAACAATTATAGGCGAGCAATTGTCCTGGACTTTCAGCCTGGACCGCTTCAGCAAATTCGCGCGCAAACCCAAGATCCGGCTTGCCAGTTTCACACCAGACCATGTCAGCATAAGGTGCATAAGCAATACCACGGGAAATTGCCTGTTCCAGACCAGATCGGGTTCTGTAAAAACCTTCTGCCGTTCTTTCACCGGTTATATACGGTGCATCATACGCATCAGCATCGGAGGTTATCAG
>JAZGER010000014.1:0-7595 GCA_036478835.1 Gammaproteobacteria bacterium
AAGGCATGCAGAGTAATCGCCGTGTTGATGTCTCTATGACAGAAGCGACTTCTAAACAATCGTCCGCAAATACGCGAATCAATTTACCTGATGGTGGTGTTATCTGGATAACAACTGATCCAGCCAATAATCAGCCGCACCTGAGTGTCAATGCGCCTGCATTTTCAAAAATGGATAATGGGAAATTAAACCAGCCCGTGTCGTTTACTGTCTATTCAAATTATGGTTCATTCATAGACCGCTGGGAACTGGATCTTTATCTGTCATCCGGCGATCAGGTGAAACCTGTTAAACGTATCATGGGTAAACAGTTGAGCAATACGCAGATAATTACCTGGGACGGTTCTCTGGATGGCAACCACGCACTAAGCTTTGTCGATTATAGTTATGTGTTGCGTGTTTATGATGCAGCAGGGCGTTTTGATGAAACGGCTCCTGCAATCCTGCGATTAGGCAGTGGTTCTCAGTATGATAGTCAGGACGCATTGTCTGAAACAACAGAATCAGCGAATGAAATTTACGGTGAAAGCCAGCTAGTGAAACAAACCATTCCACTGGCAGGCTCACGTGTGCGTGTTTATGGTTCTGATTTAGCAGAGGGGCATGCGTTAAGTATAAATGGTGATATTGTATCGATTGATAGCAACCGTAACTTTGTCGTTGAATCTATTTTGCCCGCTGGATCGCATAATTTCGATATTGCAGTGACTGATGCTGAGGGGGGTGAATGGAATAAGAAACTCAGCGCTGAAGTGACAGATAAATACTTCTTTATGGTCGGTCTGGCCGATGTCACTGTCGGTCAAAATAAAGTGTCCGGCAGTATCGAGCCACTAGCGGTTGATGATCGTTATGACGAAGACATCTTTGTTGATGGGCGACTGGCTTTTTACCTGAAAGGGAAAATGAAAGGCAAGTATCTCATTACAGCGCAGATGGATACAGAAGAAGACGACATTGAAGACCTCTTTAAGAATATTCATAAGAAAGATCCGCGCAGTGTATTCCGTCGCCTCGACCCTGACCGTTATTACCCGGTGTATGGTGATGACTCGAACATCATTGATGATACCGATAGTCAGGGTAAAATGTATGTTCGCGTCGAATGGGATAAATCTCAGGCGCTGTGGGGTAACTATAACACCACACTGACCGGGACAGAATTATCTGAATTCAATCGCAGCTTGTACGGTGCACAGTACATTCATAACAATACGAATGTGACTGCTTTTGGTGACCATAAAACCCAGGCACAGATCTTCGCGTCAGAAGTCCAGAGCGCTTTCGGTCATAATGAATTCCTCGGGACTGGCGGTAGTTTGTACTACCTGAAACATACCGATATTTTACCGGGCTCTGAAAAACTCTGGGTAGAAGTACGTCAGCGTGAAACAGCACGCGTCATTGACAAGGCAGTGTTGGTAAGAGGCCGTGATTATGAAGTGGATGAAATTCAGGGTCGTATTATTCTGAGTCGCCCGCTGACTCAGGTAACGGGCTTAACCGGGCCGTCGATTATTAAGGACACACCACTGGACGGTAACCAGGTGTATCTGGCCGCAGATTATGAATATGTTCCTGACGATTTCTCTGCTGATAAGGCAACTTTTGGCGCGCGTGGCAAAGCCTGGGTAACAGATAATGTTGCTATCGGCGGCAGTTTTGTACATGAAAACCGCAGCAGCGAAGATTATGATCTGAAAGGTGTAGACGTTACCTTCAAGGTGGCGAAAGGCACCTATGTCAAAGCAGAATATGCAGAAACCGAAGCCGAACAGGCCAGTGCAAATTTCCAGTCGCTTGATGGTGGTTTGAATTTCAATGCAGTGACAGCACCGACTGGCAATATTGATGGTTCAGCTATGAGTCTTGAGGCGCGAGCCAATCTGGCTGATTTGACAGAAAATGGTAAGGGCAGCATCGGCGCCTGGTGGAAAGACAGGGAAGCGGGTTACTCGACAGCGCGACTCAGTAGTGAAGCAGTTGACACGATGGAATATGGGGTTGAGGGTATTATAAACGCCACGGATAATCTCGACCTTTCAACGCGCGTGACAAAAATAGAGAAAGACGGCTTAAGCGAAGACACCACCGCCAGTCTGGAAGCAGATTATCGTATCAATGAACACTGGGATGTCGGCGCGGAAGTGCGCTATATTGAAAATGATGTCACTGCAGGAACCTCAGGCGAAGGCACGCTTGCCGGGGTACAGGTATCGCATCGCTTTAACCCTGACCTGCGCGTTTATGCAAAAGCGCAGAAGACGCTGGATAACAGTGGCAGTTATACCGATAACGATCTCGTGACGATAGGGACAGAAGCCAATTTCGCCAGGGTCTTCCGCTTAACCGCAGAAGCAAGTACGGGCGACCGGGGTGAAGGTGGATTGCTAGGACTGGATTATGCGCTGAACAACACGCACAGTCTGTATGGCACCTACTCGTTATCAACCGATACAACGGATCAGCAACGCGGCATCTTTACCGTCGGTCAGCGGAAAGCACTCAGTGATCAGCTGAATGTGTATACCGAACATCAGTATACCCACGAAGACGAGAGAGCCGGTTTAGGCAATATCTTCGGTCTGGATTATCGACTTAATCGACATGTGAGTGCCAGCGCTTCCTTGCAAACTGCTCGGCTTGAAAACTCAGTGGGTGACATCACCGACCGGGATGCGGTTTCTTTCGGCGTAAGCTACGACAAAGATCGAACGCGTGCCAGCACCCGTCTGGAATTGCGCAAGGACAAAGGCGCTGCAATTGATCAGGAACAGTGGCTGACCAGCAACAATATCAATTACCTGTTGAATCCATCGTGGAGGCTGCAGGGTAAATTAAATTATTCGCAGACCGAATCACAAATCAGTGGTGACCTTGATGCGAAATTTGCTGAGCTGGGCATTGGTTTTGCGTATCGTCCTGTTGATAATGACCGTCTGAATTTACTCGGCCGTTTAACCGGACTGTATGATTTACGTCCACTGTCACAAAGCACCAACCCGGACGAACGAGCGAAGGTTGCCAGCATAGAAGGCACTTACGATCTGAATCGACGCTGGGAGCTGGGCAGCAAACTCGCCTACAAGAAATCCGAAATCCGCCTGGGCCGAGACCAGGGCGGCTGGCTGGACAACGACACCAGCCTGGCAGCACTGCGAGTACGTTACCACATGATTAAAAACTGGGACGGCCTGGCAGAATACCACGGCTTAAAATCTGATGCCTCGGACGATATAAAACAGGGCGCGTTACTTACCGTCTACCGCCATGTCGGTGATCATCTTAAAGTGGGTGTAGGTTACAACTTCACCGACTTCAATGATGACCTGGTACATCAGGACTACGATGCTGCAGGATGGTTTGTTAATTTGATTGGGAAGTATTAAGAAGACAATCGAAGAAATCTATGAGTAGAAAAACTAAGTAGAGGTGACTATGAAATTTACTTTATTGATGGCCTTAATCCTGTTGGCAAGCGTATTTGTTAGCCGGTTTTATTTATCGGTCATCAGTTTAGGGCCGCTCCCTCTGAGGAGTCTACGAATTGCGCTAACCGCTGTTTGGGTGCCATCATCCATATCGGTTGATCCAGCGTTAAAATCTTCTTTAAATGGAGCGGCAAGTTTCTGAGAATAGAGCACCTTGTGTATGGCGGTAAGGTCGCGTGAATACCCTGCCAGGCCAAGTTTTTGTAACTTCTCTTTAATCAAGCTCTGTGACCGTCCCGCTTTAGTTTGGCCTGACTTACTTTGACTGATCCGGTGATGTATTTTTGAGATCAAATTTTTTGCAATGGGTAGTTCATAAATCACCAGCGGTTTACCCAGCCTGGCAATTTCAACCATCATAGAGACGCTATCGCCTGTTACGATGAAACGATCCGCGAGTGCAAGCAGTCCGAGGTAAGGATTGTTAGGTGCTTCGGGAGTCCATTTAAATACGTTTGCGTTTTCAGGCAGGTTGTTTTTAATGGTTTGGTTAATGATCTCAGGCGTTCTTCTACTGCTGCAGAAATACAGACTGCCTTGCGGATAATATGTGCGAATACCGTCTAGCAAATCCAAAATAGTAGCTTCATTTAATTGGTAGGGTTTGGTCGGGCCTCCAAGCATAACAGCGGTGAGTGGTTTTCGAAGAATGGATAGCCGTGTGTTCCACTGGTCCGCTGCTGTTTCAATTGCCGGTGTATTGATGCGCATTAAGGGCAGGGCCAGCTTGACGATTTTCGGATCATTCGGCATCTGGTACTGGGGTGGCGTAATGATTAGCGAAAAGCGTTCAAACCACCGTTTGGGTCGACCGAGTAAAACAATCTTGCAGGGGTTGTCCGATTGCTCCTGGATCCATAATGCGGCCATGGAAGGGCGGCGGCCGATGGTGATAATAAGGTCGGGCCAGGGCGGTTCTAGAGGGTCAGACTTTTCGGGGTCAAGATGTGCAAGGCTGATTTTGTAGCGTGGCTTGCCCAGAACAAATGCTGCTTTCGGGATGAGCCGCCTGACCTCGTAAGGAAGCTGGAGTGCTTCAGCCAGGACGTCAATCTGGGCGTTATCGCCCGGCTTGTCGCCAACGACGAGCCATATCAGTGGTGTCTTATTATTCATGTCCGTTAGTTTACATGCAAATTATTGTTACTGATGTTTGTTGGTTTGTGTGGATAATTGCCCTTGGCAAGGCTAAAACAGCTGTGCGATACTCAGGTTACAAGAGTACCACTATAAGTCTTTTATCGAATAATATATCTTAATGAGATCTTTGCACGAAACAAATTTTAACCACCCAGGTGCCAGAAAACAGGCTTGTTTTGCACTTCGTGCGAATAAAGGCCTGCAAAGGTCTCATAATCAAATTGGTTTTTTTTGGAGGCAGGTATGACACGAACAGGAAAGCTCGCTCAGTATTTTATCCCACTTGTATTATTAACGATGACGACTTCTGCGCATAGTTGGTGGAATCCGATGGCGTACCCGCCACCACCACCGACGCCATTTCCTGCGCCCTATTATCAGCCGCCTGCTCCAGTTCCTCCACAGTACAGAGGCAATAATAATCAGCTAGCGGGAATGAAGGCTGCGATGTTATCTGCGCAAAATGAGAGTGTGCTACTCAAAAAGGAAATCGCTCGGCTGCATGGCGTACAAAAAAAGCTGAATGCAGATATGAATCAGCTACGCGCACAGCGTCAATCATCTTCGCAGCAGCAGTCGTCTCGCCTGGCTGCAGTGACCGCCCAACTGCAACAACTTGAAAATGCAAACATAAAAAAACTAGGGGTGATGAATCAGGATTACGAGGCGAAAATACAGGCCTTACAGACACAATTGGGTGTGGTAAATAAAAAGACGCAAGGTTTGCAGTCGCAGTTGAGTGTGGCAGGGAATGATAAACAGGTGTTGGTGCAGGCGCAGGAAAAGATTGCCTCTCTGGAGTCAGAGCTTAATCCTTTACGGGGAACCTATCATGCGATGCAGGCGGAGTTTGATGCGCTTAAAAGCGCACATACAGCATTAAATGCCAATTTGGCTCAATCTCAGGAGTCGATGAAATCGACTGACGCAAACCTCCAGCATTTGTTGAGTGAGAAAGAAGAAAATGCTCAACAGTTAGCCGCTGTTTCGGCGCAAAGAGATGAATTAGCTTCTGCCAGAGATGTGGCGCTTGGAGAGCTCGAGTCACTTAAAAATGAAGCGGGTGTATTGAAAGCGACTGCATCAGAGTACACCGTAAAACAACAGGAAAATGTGGCTGCCTCTAGTGCAAAGGATGAAAAGTTGAATGTGTTGCAAGGTGAGTTAACGACTTTGCAGGCCGAAATGGAAGGTAAAGCATCTGCATTTGATAACGTGCAAGCGCAGCTAGCGGCTATGCAGGGAGAAATGGAAGGTAAGGCATCTGCGTTTGATAACGTGCAAGCCCAGTTCACCGCTTTGCAGGAGCAGCATGCTAACTCAAAAGAATCGGAAGCGCAGGCAGCCAGTTTATCACAGGAGTTACTGCAGCTTCGATCCAGCATGGAAACGCGAGAACAAAACCTGATGGGGTTGACCAGTGAGAGAGATACGCTGGCAACGACCATTCAGACGCTTAAAGGTCAGGCGTCTGAATGGCAATCCAAAGAACAGGAATTAAGTGTTTTAAAAGATGAGCTGGTGCGTAGTCAGGAAGCAGCAGAACTGGGGCATCAGGAGCTGGTAGTGGCTCAGGAGAAATTGCAGGTAATCGGGCAGGAGTATGAAGCTGCCAAGCAGGCGGCGATGCAGGGCAAAGAACTAGAAGTACAACTGGCAGAGTTTAAAGAACAGTGCGAAAAGAAAGACCAGTCAATCGTGGCTCTAAATCTGGAAAAAGAAAAACTATTGGCCTTAACGACCGATTCAGATAATGACGGTATTGCAGATGCGAATGATCAATGCCCGGATACTGAAACTGGTAGCCAGGTCGATGCTGCTGGTTGTTTGCCGGATAGTGATAAAGATGGTGTTCAGGATGCAGCAGATTTGTGCCCAGAATCACCTGCGGGTGAAAAGGCAAACAGTGTGGGTTGTGCCGCGGGTGAAACAATTGTATTGAGTGGTGTGAACTTTAAATATAATTCGGCTGAGTTTACGCCGAATGCATTACCTGTACTTGATGATGTAACTGTTGCATTGCAAAAGCACCCAACGGTTAGAGTTGAAATAGCCGGGTATACGGATAGCAGCGGCTCTGATGAAGCGAATCTGGCCTTGTCTCAGAAACGCGCTGATGCGGTCTGGAAATACCTGACTGAGAAAGGGATACAGGCAAGCCGCCTGGTGTCTAGTGGTTACGGAGAAATGAGCCCGGTGGCAGATAATACAACCGTCAAAGGCCGCGCAAGTAATCGCCGGGTTGAGTTGCATATTCTGTCAGAATAGGGAATTCCAGGCTGTAATTTGCGGGAAACCTGTAATAATGGGTTTCTCGCTCCCTTAATAGCCATTTTCAAGCCGAATATCTATTGAAACAGGGGGCCGACTTGTTCATAATTGCCTGCTCGTTGCTAACGGCTGCTTTGCAGTCCAGTACCGATGTAGAATGACACTTGATATTGCGCCTGTAGCTCAGCTGGATAGAGTACTCGGCTACGAACCGAGCGGTCGGGAGTTCGAATCTCTCCAGGCGCACCATATTTTTTAGAGTAATGAGTTGCCAGTTTTATTTTGCAGCTTCCTTCCTGATTAAGCTTCACCCTGAAGTAAAATTGCCAATGCTTAACCAGCCTTGGTCTTATCATTAAGTTAATACATACGGCATATATTCTGGATTTTCTGACGTAAATGCCACACCCCACATGTTTTATGTCATACCTATTATATGCCAGTGAGCTGTTGCCTGAAAATTAACCCGTGATAATTGTTTAAGTCGCTTAAACGTTGCAACTAAAAATCAAATGTGATTTGATTAACAAATAGTAAAGATTGATGTAATTATAAATTTCAAATGTGCCAATTTCTCAGCAAGGGAAAGGTGGTGTCAAAAATTATAACAATGGGAAATCGCGTGACGGGTCAGACATTTCATTTTCGTTATTTTATAGGCGCTTTATTTTTTTGTTCAGAGTGTTATGCGGC
>JAZGER010000015.1:0-8463 GCA_036478835.1 Gammaproteobacteria bacterium
ATCCCCGCCTGGTGTCGGGTGAATGGGCATAAAGTAGTGGATATTCAGGATCGAGATCATGAAGTTACTGTGACTGTTCAGGTGTGTGAGGAAAAAGAATAATTCCTGCCGGCTTCGATTTAAGGCAAAATACCCTTATGCATGCACCAACCCAACTTGATCCGCTGGATGACCGCTATAAAAGCGTAAGAAAAGTTACCCTCATCGGGTCTGTTATCGACTTAGTATTAGGCGTAGCAAAAGTTGTTATTGGCTGGTTGGCTAATTCGCAGGCCTTGATTGCCGATGGGATCCATTCGTTTTCGGACCTGTTGACAGATTTTCTTGTGCTGTATGCTGCAAAACATTCGCATAAAGAAGCGGATGAAGACCATCCCTACGGGCATGGTCGTATCGAGACGCTGGCAACGGTGGGGTTGGGTGTTGCGTTAATCGTGATTGCTATCGGCATCGCTTACGATTCGATATTACGCATTAATGATAAGGGCACCGTTGTTTCTCCCGGTATGCTGGCGCTGGTTGTTGCCTTTATTTCTATTGTGGCCAAGGAAGGCATTTACCATTATACCGTTCGGGAAGCTCGCCGCCTGCGGTCAGATCTGTTGATGGCGAATGCCTGGCATAGTCGTTCGGATGCCATTTCTTCCATCGTTGTATTGATTGGCATCATCGGCGCGATGCTGGGTTATAAATATCTGGATGCGGTGGCGGCTGTGGTTGTTGGCGTGATGATTGCGAAAATTGGTTTTGATCTTGTTCGGTCAAGCTCAGAAGAACTGATCGATACGGCGCTGGATGCTGGGGAGATTAAAACCATCCGAAGCCTCATTCATGATACGGGTGGTGTGCAGGCGGTGCATATGTTGCGTAGTCGCAAGAGTGCAGGCGATGCTTTTATCGATGTACATATTCAGGTCGATCCGCGGGTGAGTGTGTCCGAAGGGCATCAGGTGAGCGAGGCGGTTCGTAAACGGTTGATTGAGCAGGTTGATGTGGTGACTGATGTCACTGTTCATATCGACCCAGAAGATGACGAGAATTGTAAACCTTGCGATGAATTACCTGATCGCCTGGCTGTGATGAGGTACTTGAAATCAACCTGGACAGCTATTCCAGACAGCCATATTGAAGCGGCGACATTGCATTATCTTAGTGGAGAACTGCAGATTGATTTAATTTTGCCCCTGAATCTGCTCGCAGATAGCGACAGCCCGGATATTATCAAGCAACAATTGCTGGGAGCCGTTGCTGATGCCGCCTGGATTTCAGATATACATATCAGCTTTGCCTGAACAAGGTGCAAGCTTGCCGTTGCCGCACTATAATAGTGCGCTATCAATAGATTCAGCAGATTTTGAAACCATGCGCTTGTTAGTCATCAGGCTCGTGGCATAATTCGGAGTTATATAGAATTCCATTACATCTCTACCGGAGGAAGGTATATGTCTGTAGCAAAAGTAAACAAAATGAAGAAAGACAACGGCGTAAAATTCGTTGATTTACGATTTACCGACACACTTGGCAAGGAACAGCACGTGACGATTCCAACGTCAGAAATGAGTGCCAGTTTTTTCAAGGAAGGAAAAATGTTCGATGGTTCCAGTATCGCGGGCTGGAAGGGTATTAATGAATCCGACATGATTCTGATGCCTGAACCTGAGACAGCAGTGATGGATTTGTTTGCTGATGAGCCAACGATGAATTTGCGTTGCACTGTTCTGGAGCCTACGGATATGCAAGGCTATGAACGTGACCCACGTTCGATTGGCCAACGTGCGGAGGAATACCTGAAATCAACCGGTATCGCTGATACGGCGTATTTCGGCCCTGAAAATGAGTTCTTTATTTTTGATGATGTTCGTTGGGGTTCCAACATGGGTGGCGCTTTTTATAAAGTGGATTCCGATGAGGCGTCCTGGAACACAGAGCGCGTTTATGAAGATGGCAATATCGGTCATCGGCCGGGTGTTAAAGGCGGTTATTTCCCTGTGCCACCGGTTGATTCGTTGCACGATATGCGTTCTGCAATGTGTCTTGCGCTTGATGAAATGGGCTGCCCGACTGAAGTGCATCATCACGAGGTTGCGACTGCAGGGCAATGTGAAATTGGCACCGTGTTTAATACGCTGGTGAGAAAAGCGGACGAAGTTCAAATTCTAAAATATGTTGTGATGAATATTGCACATAGTTACGGTAAGACAGCAACCTTCATGCCTAAACCTCTGGTGGGTGATAATGGTAGTGGTATGCATGTACATATGTCACTGGCTAAAAAAGGCAAAAACCTCTTCTCTGGTAAACAGTATGGGGGTTTGTCTGATACTGCTTTGTATTATATCGGCGGCCTCGTCAAGCATGCGAAGGCGCTCAACGCTTTTTCAAACGCTTCAACAAACAGCTATAAGCGGCTGGTACCCGGTTTCGAGGCTCCCGTTATGTTAGCGTATTCTGCGCGTAACCGGTCTGCATCTATTCGTATTCCTTATGTGTCAAACCCTAAAGGCCGTCGTATTGAGCTGCGTTTTCCTGATTCAACTGCTAACCCTTACCTGGCTTTTTCAGCCATGCTGATGGCAGGTCTTGACGGAATTCAAAACAAGATTCATCCGGGTGATGCAATGGACAAGGATCTGTATGACTTGCCTGCGAAAGAAGAAGCCAAGATTCCAAAGGTTTGTCATTCTTTTGATCAGGCTCTGGAAGAGCTGGATAAAGATCGCAAGTTCCTGACTGCTGGTGGCGTATTTACCGATGATGTCATTGATGCGTATATTGCTTTAAAAATGGAAGAAGTGACTGAGTTGCGCATGACAACGCATCCGGTTGAATTCCAGATGTATTATAGTTTGTAATCGTAGTCGAGCTGAATCAGCCGCAGCGGTATGCTGCGGCTTTTTTTTGCCATTGTAAACCAATGAGGCCAGCTAATTGTTATCGTTAGATATTTAGGCTATTGTGTTGGCATGAATAAAATCGTATTGACTACACTATTCGTTTTCTTTTCCACGTCTGCTTTTTCGGCAATCTATAAATCAGTCGACAAAAACGGGAATACGGTTTATTCCGACAAGCCACCCGCTTCTAACAGCGAAGCAGTCAAGCTTGCGCCAATGACGACCTATAAGCCACCCAGGTACCAGCCTTTATCCTATGGCTCCAGAGAGAAAGAGGGGGACGTAAAAAAATATACACAGTTTCGGATTAGTTCACCGGAGGAAGACCAGGGTTTCTGGGAAACAACCGGTGCCGTAAAAATAGCCACTGAAATTGAACCAGAGCTCCAGCAGGATGTGGGCCACCAGATACAGTTTTATATGGATGGTTACAAACAGGGAAAGGCGTCTTCCAGGGCCAGTGTTAGCCTGGTTAATGTCAATCGGGGTGAGCATTCAGTGTATGCGCAAGTTATCGATGATCAGGGAAAAGTTGTTCAGCGTAGCGCTACAGTGACGTTCAGTCTGCACAAGCCGTCTGTGAAAAATAGATCAACCCAGGGTCAACAGCCTCCACCGCCCGCTCAAAATACGCGTCCCCAGTAAAATCGTTTTTTGTATTCCGCACCATAATAGTGCAATAATGGGTTTCTACAGCCAGTAACGCCTGTTCACTCTCCAGCCTTCTGGCTCGTAATAGACTGATTTATATAGTAAAGATCTCTTTTTACTCGCTTGTTGCAAGCTGGTTTATTTATTGCAAGAACTCTATTTATGAAGCAACACACACCTGTGGAAACCATTATTCTGGATAAGCTGAATATCGGAATCCTTGTTCTGAATCAGGGTCTGGATATTGAGTATATGAATCCGGCGGCTGAAAATTTGTTGGAAATGAGTATTCAACAGACCCATGGGTATTCATTTCCGTTAATGACTCACCTTGATGCACCTGTAAAGCAGCGCTTGTTAACTGCAGCGCAGGAGCTAGTTCCTTATACAGAGCGCGCGCTTGAAATTTTTGTTCTCAGTGGACGAAAAACAGTCGATATCACTGTGAACCCTACCAGTCATTCAGAAATGATTATCGAAATAACGCAGATAGATTACCAGTTACGCATTAGCCGTGAAGAAAATCTGTTATTGCAGCAGCAGGCTGGGCGTGAACTTTTGCGTGGGCTGGCACATGAAATAAAGAACCCACTGGGGGGCTTGCGTGGGGCAGCGCAGTTGCTGGATCAGGAGTTACCGAATGTCGAACTGCGTGAATATACTCGTGTCATCATCGGTGAGGCAGACCGCTTACGTGATCTGGTTGATCGAATGCTTGGGCCAAGAAATATTCCTAAAAAAGCGACGAGTAATATTCACCAGATTCTTGAACGAGTCATTCAGTTGGTTACGGTTGAATATCAGGCGCTAGATGTGAGTCGGGAATACGACCCGAGTATTCCTGACCTGTTAGCTGATGCAGATTTGTTGGTTCAGGCGATGTTAAATATTATGCGAAATGCGGCTCAGATGGGTGCAAGCCAACTAACTATAATGACCAGTTTGAACAGAAATTTTACGATAGGTCATCAGCTTCATAAGTTAGTAATAAAAATTTCTATTATAGATAATGGTCCCGGCGTGCCGGCTGACATGCTGGAAAAAATATTTTACCCGATGGTAACTGGTCGTGCGGATGGCACAGGACTAGGCCTTTCAATTGCACAATCGTTACTCAATGAACATCATGGCTTAATTGAATGTGAAAGTGAGGCAGGGAAAACCGAATTTATCGTATTAATTCCACTGGAAGAATTGCATGGATAATGATGTTTGGGTGATTGATGATGATCAATCCATTCGATGGGTGCTCGAAAAAGCGCTAAAAAAAGCCAGCCTGAGTGTGACCTGTTTTGACTCAGGTAAACACGTTCTGGATAAATTACAGCGAGAACAGCCTGCTGCCATCTTCACTGATGTCAGGATGCCCGGGATAGACGGCATGGAGTTGCTTGAGAAAATACAGGAACGATACCCCGACCTGCCGGTAATCATTATCACGGCACATTCTGATTTGGATAGTGCTGTTTCTGCTTATCAGGGGGGGGCATTTGATTATCTGGCCAAACCGTTCGATATCAATGAGGCTGTTGATCTTGCAAAACGCGCAATTGAAAAAAGCCGCGAGAAAACAGTAACCGTTTCTCCTGGAGAAACCCAGCAAGCGATGTCGAACCTTATTGGTGAATCGTCTGCTATGCAGGAGGTTTTTCGAGCCATTGGGCGTTTATCCGGGTCAAATATTACCGTGCTGATAACGGGTGAGTCTGGAACAGGCAAAGAACTGGTTGCGCATGCATTACATCAGCATAGCCCGCGAAACAATGAAGCTTTTGTTGCATTGAATATGGCAGCTATTCCGCGCGATTTATTGGAGTCGGAATTATTTGGACACGAAAGAGGTTCATTTACCGGCGCTCAAGGTAAACGGCAAGGGCGTTTTGAACAGGCGGATAGAGGGACATTATTCCTGGATGAAATTGGTGATATGCCTGCTGAGTTACAAACCCGGTTGTTGCGTGTTCTCGCTGATGGTGAATTTTATCGAATCGGCGGGCACACCCCGATAAAAGTAGATGTTCGGATTATTGCTGCTACCCATCAGGATTTAGAAAATAATGTGAAGCTGGGCACTTTTCGTGAAGATTTATACCACCGGCTGAACGTGATACGTCTGCAATTACCCTCACTGCGTGAACGCCCAGAAGACATTCCATATTTGATGAAACATTTTTTATCTATCGCTTCCCGGGAATTGAGTGTAGAACCGAAAATAATCACGCCAGAAGCCAGGCAACACCTTAAGCAACTGCCCTGGTCCGGGAATGTCAGGCAGCTTGAAAACCTTTGTCGATGGTTAACGGTAATGGCGATTGGCCAACGGGTTCGCATTGAGGATTTGCCCGAAGATATCAGGCAAAGCAAAAACGAAGCGTCAGTTTCAGTTAGCTGGGAAGATGCTTTGCGACGGTGGGCACAGGCACAACTGAAAGAAGGCGATCAGGATTTGCTGGGTATTGCCTTGCCCAGTTTTGAAAAAATTATGATTGAGGCTGCGTTATCACACACCGGTGGGCGAAGACAGGAAGCTGCAAAGTTACTCGGGTGGGGAAGAAATACACTGACTCGAAAAATAAAATGCCTGGATATTGATGGCAGCTGAAAAAGGTGTGGATAAGTAATTTAGATGCTGCTTAGTTTGCCAATGCAGGCAACTTCGTCATTAATAGATTCGGTGGGCTGAGTGCAGGAAGCATCAACAAATGTTGGGATGGTCAGACGATTACCCTGAATGGGTAATTCAATTCCGTCAAATCGAGTGTAGGTTTTGACGTCATTAATATAAACTGACAACTCCTCGATTGTTGGAAATCTTTGCAGTTTTTCAATCGCATTGGCATGCGCTGAGCGTATGCTATGCATCGATTCGGACAAAGCCGATTCTGGCGATTGCGGGGTTGCCTGCATCCTGGGAATGGCCAGACTGCCAACAAAAAATAACACCGAGACCAAGAGTAGTAGCTCGACGAAATTAACCCGAATTTTTGCAAACTGTGCCTTCATAATGAAGCATATCGTCAAGGTTGACGATATTCTTTAGATATTAGCAGGTGATTTACCCGTTTAAGATGAGCGTTCCTGTGAGCTCACTCACATTTTTTATTGCCTGCTTTTCCAAATAGTGTGTAATGCCTGCATTTATTTTTTTACAAATTAATGGATCGTAAAATAAAGCGGTGCCGATACCAATAGCGGTTGCCCCGGCGATGAGGAACTCTATGGCATCTTCTGCGGTAGTGATGCCACCTTGCCCAATAACAGGAATATTATGAGGCTTGCACACCTGGTAAACCTGATGGACCTTTAACAGGGCGACGGGCTTGATGGCAGGGCCGGATAAACCTCCCTGATTGTTCCCGATTATAGGCATCCTTTTTTCTATATCGATGGCCATGCCCATTAGCGTATTGATCACAGCGAAGCCATCGGTGCCCGCCTCAATGCAGAGGGAGGCATTGTGAGCAATATTAGTCTGGTTAGGTGAAAGTTTGGTAATGAGGGGTTTGTTAGTGACTTTACGACAGGCCTCAACAACGCGTGCGGACATTTCAGGGTCATTACCGAATGCGACCCCCCCCTCCTTGACGTTTGGGCATGAGATGTTTATTTCAATCGCATCAATGGGTGAATCATCAAAACGGCGGGTGACCTCAGCATATTCTTCGAGCGTTGAACCAGACACATTGGCAATAAAGCGAGTCTCGGAAAAATCCAGTTCGGGTAAGATTTTGTCAACAACAGTATCGACACCTGGGTTTTGTAGCCCAATGGCATTGAGCATGCCAGCCGGCGTTTCGCAAACTCGGTGGGGCAAGTTGCCAGGGCGTAAGTTCTGCGTTGTTCCTTTCAGGCAAACGGCACCAACATCGGTATTCGAAAAACCTTTAATTCGCGTATACTCTTCGCCGAATCCGACGCAGCCGGAGAGTAAAACCAGCGGTGTATTGAAATTGAGGCCGCAGAATTTAATACTCAGCATTTCCTGATTGGTCATTTGTCATCCTGAAAATCTATTAAGTGGTATTCTAACCCATGTTCCATATAATTTTATATCAGCCAGAGATACCGCCAAACACGGGAAATATTATTCGGCTTTGTGCGAATACAGGTTGCCAGTTACACCTGGTTAAGCCGATTGGTTTTGAGTTGGAGGATCGAAAGTTGCGCCGGGCCGGGCTGGATTACCACGAATGGGCTAGCGTACAGTTACATGATGATCTTGATCATTTGATGAAGACGGTTCAATTCAATCGCCTATGGGCAGTATCGACAAGCGGAAAAAATACTTACTCATCAGTGGCGTTTGAAAAAGGTGATGCGCTACTTTTCGGTCCTGAAACAAGAGGATTACCCCAGGACTTATTAAATTCGATGGATGCGAACAGGGTATTGCGATTGCCCATGACAGGCGAGAGTCGAAGCCTAAATTTATCGAATACGGTGGCAGTGGTTGTTTACGAAGCCTGGCGTCAAGTGGGTTTTTTGAATGGTGCTTGATCAGCTAAGAAGTTTGCTACATTTCACTTTTTCTCTCCCGGGATAAGAGACTCGAGACAGCTTCAGAAGGTGATCGGCCATGGTAAATTACCTGGCTTACCTGTTCTGTTATAGGCATTTCAATACCTTGTTTTTTTGCGAGCAAGGAAAGTTCACGGGATGTATGTGCTCCTTCAATAGCCTGACCAATTTCTTTTGACGCCGTATCAAAATCAATGCCCTGACCGAGCGCCAGGCCCAGGCGGCGGTTGCGTGACTGGTCGTCAGTACAGGTCAGCACGAGATCGCCAATGCCCGTCAGCCCCATAAAAGTATCCTGTCGGCCTCCCAGAGCCGTACCGAGACGAATCATCTCGGCTAAACCGCGTGTGATTAAAGCAGCACGAGCGTTTGCACCAAAACCAAGGCCATCGGAGATACC
>JAZGER010000016.1:0-11477 GCA_036478835.1 Gammaproteobacteria bacterium
GCCGATTCGACCACCCCGATCACCAGATTTTCCACACCCAAAGTGCGCCAGTCCTGAAACCTGACCTGCTCTGGCGTTGCCGGACGAGCAACCATATTTTCATGGCTTACGGGTGCAAAGCGTCCGCTACTCCGTAAATCAGCAGTAATAATGTCAGCCACATCCTGCGGCTCATTACCACTACCGGCAAAGGGCACAATCGCAATCGGTGCTGCGCCCTGCATGCCTTGAGTAATTTCTATCGTTAATGCTGATGAGGCTGTAAAGGACCATCCGGCAAAAAACAAAAACACAACCATTGCTATTTTTTTCATAACTATCTCGGGTCAAACTTAAAGTTAAAGGTCCTGAATGCCTGCATCACTTCAGGGTCTGTAGGAACTGGCAGTGGATCCGCCTTGTATACTGCAACAACAACTGAACGATCAAATGCAATGTTACCACTTCCTTGCACCACGTTAACATCGACAACTTTACCGCTGGGTAACAACTTAACCCCGACAACACAGCTCAACCCACCGCCACT
The DNA here is from genome assembly GCA_036478835.1 of Gammaproteobacteria bacterium. GTDB lineage: Bacteria > Pseudomonadota > Gammaproteobacteria > DSM-19610 > DSM-19610 > JAZGER01. The sequence goes on from JAZGER010000016.1 coordinate 527, forward strand.
ATCGGACGGCCGATTCCAGACTCTTTCTACTTCCCTTTTGATTTTTGCCGCAAAACGACTAATTTCCTGACCAACAAGCGTCTGCCGCTCCTCTTCCAGCAAGCTATCCTGCAAAGCTTTTTCTGCAGCGGCTCGATCCGCAGTCTCTTTTGCTTTACGGTCAGCTTCAGCTTTCTTTTTGCGAGCGACTTGCTCCTGTTGCTTGCGCTCTTTTTCCAGACGCATCTCCTCCTCTTTCTGTCGAGCGTCCTCCTCAGCCTTTTGTTTTTTATCTGCAAGGCGTTTTTTTTCTTTCTCAATTTTGCGCTTTTCTTCGGCTTTTTTCTTTGCCTCTATATCCGCTTTTTCTTTCGCGGCGCGCTTTAATTTTGCATCACGCTGGCGCTCTTCCTGTTCAGCCTTCAGCGTCTCTTCGGCTAAACGTTTCTTTTCCTGCTTTTGTTTACGTTGAATGTCTTCCAGACGTTTTTCTTCTCGCTTACGCGTATCCTGAGCTTGCTGTGCTTTTTCTTCCAGCGCCTTAAGCCTTTCCTGCTCTTTATCCCGCTTTTCCTGTTGCAGGTTTTCCTGCCGTAGCACTTCCTGGTTGACTTTATTTGCATCAACAACCACCGCCTGCACAGGTGCAGGTTTTGCAGCTGATGCATTGTCTGCGGAAGGGTTCCAGTCGAGACTAACGATTAAAACCATCAATAATGCCAGATGGATAAAAATAGCCGCCAGAAATGCACCTGGGCTTTCTCTAAAGTACTTAAACATAATACGCTTATTGCCCTTCGAGCGGCTCGGTCATCAAACCAATGCTCGACGCGCCAGCTCGCTGCAATAAAGTCATTGCAGTGACCACCCGGCCATAATCCACAGTGGTATCACCTCGCACCATAACAGCGATATCAGGCCGCTGCCTGATCACTGCGGCAGCCCGGAGCGTTAGCGTCTCAGCGTCAACAGGGGTTTCCGGGTTGCCGCCAATATTCAGGTAATAAACACCCGCATCATCAATTGTCAGAACCAGCGGATCGGGCTTGTCAGGATCCAATGGCTCTGAGGTCGCCTGTGGTAATTCCACCTGCACACCCTGCGTTAATAAAGGCGCAGTAATCATAAACACAACCAGCATAACCAGCATCACATCGATATAGGGGACGACGTTGATCTCTGATATCGGGCGTTTTCGATTGCGCTTGCCTGCCATTAGAATCTAACTCTGGAGCCGACGTTGCAATATGCTAGAGAACTCTTCCAGGAAATTGTCATAGCGATTTTCCAGCCTTTCAACATCATTTGAATAACGGTTATAAGCAATCACTGCTGGAATCGCAGCAAACAACCCCATTGCAGTCGCTATCAATGCTTCTGCAATGCCTGGAGCAACCATAGCCAGCGTTGCCTGTTGAACATTACCCAGCCCAATAAACGCATTCATAATCCCCCACACAGTACCGAACAGTCCAACGTAAGGACTTGTCGACCCAACCGTCGCCAGAAACGACAGATGGGTTTCCAGGTCATCGATTTCTCTGGATAAGGCAACACGCATGCTGCGTTGCGCGCCTGCAAGAACCGACATAGGGTCTACCGATGTCTTTTTGCTCAGCCGGGCATATTCCTTGAAGCCATTAACAAAGATATGTGCCTGACCACTCAAGCTATCTGGACTGGCGGGAGATATTTCGCGATACAGTGCATTGAGATCACCCCCTGACCAGAAACGCTCTTCAAATTTATCAGCATTTCTACGCGCCTTGTTCAAACGGCTCCGTTTACGGAAAATCATTGTCCATGACATCAGTGAAACGACCAGAAGCAGCAACATAACCAGTTGCACTACAGGGCTAGCGCCCATCACCAGATGGGAAAATGACAAATCAGCAGACATGGGTAATCTCACTTAATAAAGTTTCTGGTAGTCGTTCAGGCCTGAACGTTTCGGCATGAAGGCAGGCAATACGTACACGCCCCTGACAAAAAACCCTGCCTGTTTCCTGACAGGAAACCTGTTGAGAGAAATGGAGACTTGTCTTCCCCGGCTTTTCAATCGTTGCTGACACGTTCAGAAAATCGTCAAGGTGAGCGGGTTGCAAATACTGAATATCCAGTGAGTGGACAGTAAAGACGCATTTGCCCTCTCTTTTCAGTCGCTCCTGTTCAATACCACATTGGCGCAATAACTCAGTTCGAGCCCGCTCCATAAATTTTAAATAGTTTGCGTAATACACAACGCCACCGCTATCGGTGTCCTCATAATAAACACGAACGGGCCAGGCAAACTGAGCTAAATCCGACATAACTGTAATGACTGCATTTTCTGAGATTAATTCCGTAGCTTACCGATATATCAGAAGATATTCACCCGGCATCATTAAATTCAGGCAAAAAAAAACGCGGCAAGGGGTCGCCGCGTAAAATTCCCTTTTGGGGGGGAAGCCTGTACCCGCTATGATCGGGTGAATCTGATTAGAAAACAAATGTTCGACTATTCGTCGTCAGCTTGGACAAAGACATCAGCCTGAGTCATGCTTGCTATTTGATACTTATCTGTTTTCTGACTAATAACCGTGGAGACAACAACACTGATAAATACGATCCCTGTCAGAAATTTCATATCATCTCCTTGAATACAGATATTACGAAGCAAAATATGTGCCAGAACAGCATTCCCTCAGCGTATCGGCCATTTAGCGTATTTTTTTATCAAAAATACGCTAAATTCAGAAAGATTATGTCGTTAAATTGAGCCAGATACTGGCCCTGGTGCTTTATCTTAGTGATTTCAGTCTGTTAAATGTCTCAATATGACGACATTAAGTGCTGGCAACCGCCGCTGCGGGTTTAAACTGCGACGGGTTCAAGTGGTGCTTGTGCAACAGTTTGTAGAATTCAGTCCTGTTCCGTTTCGCGATACGCGCCGCTCGACTCACATTACCGTTTGTAATTTGCAGCAACTGGGTCAGGTAATCCCGCTCAAAACTACTGCGCGCTTCAGCAAACGCTGGCATTTCACCATCGGCCTCGTCACGTAGTGCGCGCTGGATCAAGCTCGCAGGTATGGTCGTTGTCGTAGCAAATGCAACAGCTTGCTCAACCACATTATACAGCTGGCGAACATTGCCCGGCCATGGAGCAGACAGCAAGACTTCCATTGCATCTGGCGCAAAGCCTCTGACAGCTTTTTTAATCGCGTCGTCAAGCTCTGTCAAAAAGTGATCTGCCAGCAGCGGAATATCTTCACGCCGATCAATCAGGGCTGGTAAATCCAGCGATACAACGTTCAATCGATAGTAAAGGTCTTCGCGAAATTCATTCGTGTCTCGTAAATCCTCAAGATTTCGATGCGTTGCAGAAATAATTCGCACATCAACAGGGACAGATTGTGTCGAGCCGACTGGACGCACACTTTTTTCTTGCAGGACACGCAATAATTTCACCTGAAAACCAAGTGGCATATCACCGATTTCATCAAGAAACAACGTACCCCCACAAGCCGCCTGGAAAAGGCCCTTATGGTCGCGTGTAGCCCCAGTGAACGAGCCCTTTGCATGGCCGAAAAATTCGGACTCAAATAAAGCCTCAGGAATTGCGCTACAGTTTACGGCAAGAAACTCCCTGTCTGATCGCGTACTAGCTTTATGGATGGCCTGAGCTAACATTTCTTTTCCGGTACCACTTTGCCCATGAATAAAAATACTGGCATCGCTGGTCGCAACTAACTGCGCCTGACCCAGCAGATCTTCCATAATCGGACTACGCGTAACAATGTGCTGACGCCATTCAGCGACATTTTCAATTTCCGGCTGTTCTCCCTGACCACCACCGAGACGTAACGCCTTATTGACATGCTCAAGCAAAACTTTGCTGTCAAAGGGCTTGGTTAGATAACCGTAGACACCTTTATTGGTTGCCTCTATAGCATCGGGGATCGTGCCATGGGCAGTTAAAATCAGGACCGGCAAGGTAGAACTACGCTCATTTATTCTTGAAAAAAGCGTCATGCCATCCATGCCACCCATGCGTAAATCAGTGATAACAAGGTGCGGTTGATAGGTTGTCAGCTGAGACAGCGCTTTTTCTCCACTCTCCACAGACAGAACGTCATACCCGGCAGCAGTTAAGCGCATAGACAGCAACCTGAGTATGCCTGGATCATCATCAACTACTAAAACTCTATACCTACATGCGCTCATTTTTGCTCCTCAATCAGTTTCCCTGATTCACGTTCCTGAATATTTTGTTCTATTGAGGTTAACTCAAGCAATTGTTGTTCCAGTTCTTTAATCCTGGCTTTGGCAGCCCTATACTCTTTCAGATAGCTTTTATGATTTTTCGGCGAAACTGAAGCCCCTTTGCAACGCGCAAACGCGGCTTTCGATTTCCCTTTTGAATGCATTTTCTGACAGGCCACGGGCGTTTTAAAGTCCGACATTGCCTGCTGTTCAGCGAGCTGCAGTAAAAAAGAGGCGAACGCCGTTTTGTTATTTGCCAAACCTGAATCTGCGCCCTTGAGGATTTTTAATGCACGCGAGGGATCCCTTTGTTCATTTTGCCCCTGTAACAATAACAATGAAAGCCGCAATCGGCTAACCAGGCTATTGTTAGTCGCGTATTCAATTTCCCGCGCTTTCAATATCTGCCGGTATTCTTCCGATGTTAGCTTTCTGGCCTGTTCCAGCTCATAAATCCAGTGACCCACTTTATTTGTCTGAAAAAAACCGGTTGTCGCCTGGTATTTCTGGCCATCCGCCTGATTTGTCAGGGCACAACCCGTCGATAAAAATAATAGAGTAGCGACAAAGAGACGCATGAAAAAACGTAATTGACCTGAATTATAATTAAAAATAGTCACGAATCCTTACCCTTGTTTATATGGTAGCGTCACACGCAAACAGGCACCTTCGCCTGTTTCAGGCTCAATAGCTTCTATTCGGCCACCATGCGCCTGCACATATTCACGTGCGATTGACAGACCTAGTCCCGTACCGTTGACATGAGTAATGGGTGTCGAATCACATTGGAAAAAGGCATCGAACACCTTGTCACGATCTTCTTCGGGAATACCTTGCCCGGAATCCTGCACCGTTATTATAACCCGAGAAGCCGTCCGGGTCAGTGTTACCTCGATTAATCCCTGCTCTGGTGAGTACTTCATCGCATTTGACAACAGGTTGTCCATCAGGGTTCGCAATTTATCTTCATCGCCCTCTACCGTCGCTTCATCCAGCTGTACATGCACTCTTAATTGCCGCGCCATTGCCGCAACCCGATAATCTGCAACAATATTATTGATGAGCTGTTTTAAATCAACGCGGCTAAGGTACAAATCAGCCGCTCTTGAACTGGCCGTATTGAAGTCCAGAAGATCCTCAATCAGTTTTTGTAGCTGGATACTATTTCCACGTAAAATCGCTGCTATTTCACGCTGCTGCCCGTTCAAACTACCTACGATTTCCTCCCCCAGCAGCTCCGCTGCCTCTCTGACAGCGGTTAACGGCGTCTTAAGCTCATGAGACATATGCTGAAGGAAGCGTGTTTTATCGTCATTTGCCTCGATCATTCTCGTGCGCATCCAGTCCAGGCGTTCGCCGAGCTGCTCCAGATCCTGCGGCCCGGTAATCCTGATCGGTCGGGAGAAATCGCCACTACCCAGTGTTCTGATTGCTCGATCCAGACGACGTATCGCCCTGGCCGTCAGATAAGCAAAAAACAGTGCCAGAGCCAGTGCGGCAGGAACCAGCGCAACAGTGAGCAAATAGAGGTTTCGCTGTGACCGATCACCCGCCACTTCCAGCTCATCTACCTTACTTTCTATCAACCTCTGGTTATCGAATAGCATCTCACGCGCAACCGCAGACAACTCTCCATATCGCTCAATAGCGTTTCCACTTTCCGGTGAATCGTGAGTAAAGCGACCAATAGCATCATTCACTACGTTTTCTTCGGCAATCAACCTGCCCAGGCGGTCGCGCTGCAAAGGGACCAGTGACGAGTTCGATAACTTTTCTGATAGACCCAGATACCCCACTCGCTTTTCTTTGTAAATTTCAAACAGAGCCTCATCGCCGACAATCATGTATTGACGCGCACTTCGCTCCATATCTTTGATCGCATCAGCAAGTTTCTGAGTGCCCTGAGTTGCCCTGACAGTTTCAAACAGTGCCCGCTGTCCCTGCCGAACCAGTTTGTCGACGGACAGTGTGGCATGCACTAATGCCATAATCAGTGGTATGGTTACCAGCGCGAACCCGATTAAAATCAGACGGCGGATAGACTTGGGTCTGAATATACTCACGAAAAAACCTGCTAAATGATAGTCTTTGATTATTGAGCCACAACCTAGAGCCACATGCAAAATAAATACCCAAATTTAAGCCGCCACCAGACCTGACGCGGTTCGATGTACTATAAAAAGACAGCTTATTATCTGGCCATTGATCAGGGCACCCATGCAACCAGAAGCGCTCTGTTCGATGCAAATGGGGATCTGGTTGATATTGAATGGCTGGACATCTCACTTAATCGAATCGATAACGTCAGAGTTGAGCAGGATGCAGCAGAAATCCTGTTATCAGTCACGAGCTCTCTGAACACCTTACTCAAACGTCAACCGCCTGATGTCATTCCCTCAATTGCGAGCTGTGGAATCAGCACGCAGCGCTCAAGCGTTGTGTGCTGTAGCAAAAAAGGCGCTGCCATTAGCCCCCTGCTTAGCTGGCAGGATGTGCGAGGCCAGGACTATTTACTCGAACTTTCAGCACATCATCACACGATCCAGTCTTTGACCGGCTTACCCGTCTCAGCGCATTACGGCGCAAGCAAACTGCATTGGCTACTAGCGCAAACGCAGAATCAACGCCCTGCACCATTAATGAGTTATTTATTAACCAACCTTCTGAAAGACAATCACTTCGTCGTCGACCACAGTAATGCTCAGCGCACTCAACTGATGTCGCTATCCACATTAAACTGGTCTTCTCAACTGTGTCACTGGTTTGATATTCCGGAAAACTCATTACCCACCTGTCAACCCATGGTTACAAACTATGGAGAAATGCGCGATACAAACATCCCTGTCTCTGCTGTTTGTGGCGACCAAAATGCCGCTGTTTTTGGGACGGGCATATTTCCAGAAACCGATACCGCAATCATTAACCTGGGCAGCGGAGCCTTCATCTTACGCATGCTTGAAGAGCATACACCAGGAAAACAACTGTTAACGGGTATCGCCTACTCTGATAAGCGCCAGACTCGGTATTTACGGGAAGGCACTGTCAATGGTGCAGGCACTGCGCTTGACTGGCTCATCGAAACCTACGCGATTGAGCATGTGTTTGAAAATTTACCCGGCTGGCTTGAAAAGAAACATGCCCCACCGGTTTTTCTAAATACAGTGGGAAATCTGGGCAGCCCATGGTGGCAACAGAATATACAACCCACATTTGTTCATGCTGACCTGGATGATAAACCGGCGCTTGCCGTGGCCGTTGTCGAAAGCATTCTATTTTTATTAATGGACAATTTTTCGATACTGAACGCTGAAAGCCCGCTGACAAACATTCGAGTCAGCGGCGGGCTTTCCCGCCTGGATGGCCTGTGCCAAAAAATGGCTAACCTGATGCAAGTGCCTGTACACCGATTCGATACGCCTGAAGCGACTGCGCGTGGGAGTGCCTGGCTAGCAGCGGGTATGCCCGACCACTGGAAATTAACACCTCAAATAACCTTTAGCCCTGAATCTGATACTCAACTGGCAGCACGCTACGCGCTTTTTTGCAAGGCGCTGAGACAGCGATTAAACAGCGCCGCACTTCCAGCAATACCCAAACTGGTTGCCCATCGTGGCTATATGAATCAATACCCTGAAAACACACTGGCTGGACTGGAAGCGGCGTTGAAAATCGGAGCAGCCTATGTCGAATTTGATATACAGCTCAACAAGGATAACGAATTCATCGTAATACATGATGCCACCCTTCAAAGGACAGCCGGGGTTGAGGGGTCTGTCTTTGATTTACAGACCGCTGAATTAAAAAAAATTAGCGCACACCAACCTGATAAATTCGGCAGCAGGTTCCAACCTGAATATATAGCTACGCTAGCTGATGTTTTATCTTTACTGGGCGACTATCCAGAGAGCAAGGCCATGGTCGAAATAAAGGAAGAGAGCCTGGAAAGATGGGGGCATAAACACACCATGGAACGTTTACTGCCTATACTCAATAAACACAGCGAGCAATGTATTGTCATTTCATTTAACCCGAAAGCGATTGAATATACTCATCAGCATAGCGCAATAAAAACTGGTTGGGTTTTACATCAATACGATGAAAAGCACAGAAGAATGGCAATGCGCGTAAACCCTGACTACCTGATTTGCAACCATCTCAAACTGCCTGATAGCGAAACACCCTGGCCAGGACAATGGCAATGGATGTTTTATGATATCGGTGATCCACAAACAGCCATCAACCTGGCTGCACGCGGCGCATCTCTCATTGAAACGGCCGAGATCGCAGGAATGCAATCCTATTTTCAAAAGGAGATATGGAAGAAATGAAATATGATATTGCTATTATTGGTGCCGGCATACAGGGGGCCGCCTGTGCCCAGGCGGCGAGCGCAGCGGGTTATCGCGTCCTTGTGATTGAACAATATGCACAACCGGCGCAGGGCACCTCGCAACGCTCGTCAAAGTTAATTCATGGTGGTTTGCGTTATCTGGAAACCGCCCAGTTCCGACTCGTGCGAGAATGCCTGGTCGAGCGTCAACGCTTACTGAACAACGCCCCTCATCTGGTTAAGCTGGTGCCTTTTTATATCCCGGTCTACAAACAAACCAGCCGTCGTCCATGGAAAATCGCTCTGGGGCTCTGGCTCTATACACTCCTCAGCAAAAAGCCCTTCAAACGCATCCCTGAAAGTGACTGGGGCAAACTGGATGGTCTTGATACTCGAGACCTTGTCACCGTTTTCAGTTATCTGGACGCGCAAACCGACGATGAAAAACTCACCAGAGCCGTACTTGCATCTGCCCAACAAATGGGGACTGATATCCAATATGAAACTCGCTTCCTGAACGCAGACATTACGCACAATGACGTCACACTCCATATTGAGAATGACGGCCAACAAACTAGCATTAAGAGTAAAACGCTGATCAATGCCGCAGGTCCCTGGGTTAATCGAACGGCAGCAGAATTTTCACCGCATCATCAACAGCCAGCAGTAGAACTGGTACAGGGAACCCATATCGTTGTTCCAGGTACAGTTTCACAGGGCATGTATTATCTGGAGTCTCCACAGGATAAACGCGCCATCTTTGTCATGCCATGGAAAGGTAATCTGCTGATTGGGACGACAGAAAATATCTTTACCGGGAACCCTGAAAACGTCACGCCACTACAAACTGAAATACAGTACCTGTTGTCAATTTATAACCACTACTTTGGCAAACAGCTCATGGAGTCTGATATTGTTTCCAGCTTTGCCGGTCTACGCGTATTACCCACCGGGACCGACACTGCCTTTTCGCGCCCCAGAGACACCTTGCTGGTTTGCAATCACGAAGATAATCCGAGAGTCGTGTCGCTGTACGGCGGCAAGCTAACTGCGCACCGAGCGACTGCAGATGATGTAATGGAAAAGCTACTTCGAACGTTGCCGCAAAAGAAACCGATCGCGGATACGCGAACGCTCCGGCTGCCAGCCGTTGATTAGTTCACTTCGGTCATTTACCTGATACGCTAAAAAATTGCGCACTAAGCGATCAAATCAAAACGGCGGCTGCAAATTATCACTCGGAGGTTTCAACCCAAACTGGCGGTAGGCATGCGGTGTAGCGATGCGGCCTCGCGGGGTGCGCATAATAAAACCTTGCTGTATCAGATAAGGCTCGACCACATCTTCAATCGTCCCACGCTCCTCACCGATGGCTGCTGCAATATTATCCAGACCAACCGGGCCACCACCAAATTTTTCTATGATGGTCAGGAGCACGCGACGATCCTGCGAATCAAAACCCTGGTCATCGACTTCCAGCATCACCATCGCCTGATTAACAATCTCTGCCGAGATATCCCCATTCGCCTTAATCTCGGCATAATCACGCACCCGGCGCAATAATCGATTGGCGATACGTGGCGTACCTCTGGAACGTCGGGCCAACGCCTCAGCACCATTTTCATCAATACTGACATTAAGAATTTTTGCTGTACGCAGCAAGATCGTCGCGAGGTCTTTTGCGTTGTAAAACTCCAAACGCTGCACAATACCAAAACGGTCTCGCAAGGGTGACGTCAGCAGACCCGCTCGTGTTGTAGCACCCACCAATGTAAACGGTGGCAAGTCCAGTTTAATTGACCGGGCCGCTGGCCCTTCACCAATCACAATATCCAGCTGATAATCTTCCATCGCAGGATAAAGAATTTCCTCGACAGCAGGGCTCAGTCGATGAATCTCATCAATAAACAACACATCATTGGGTTCGAGATTAGTTAACAACGCAGCCAAATCCCCCTGTTTTTCGAGAACAGGGCCCGAACTATGGCGCAGGTTTGCCCCCATTTCATTGGCGATAATATGTGACAGTGTCGTCTTACCTAAGCCGGGAGGGCCAAAAATCAACACATGGTCCAGTGCTTCCTGGCGACGTTTAGCCGCCTCAATAAAAATCTCCATCTGCTCAGTCACTTGCGGCTGACCTATATAATCAGCCAGATAGGACGGTCGAATTGCACGATCGAGCGCTGATTCTTCGGAAAATTCGCTTGCTGTCAGTAATCTATCTGTTTCTATCATCTCATCAGGATACCTGTTCTGCCTGAAGACTTACAAGCCATGTTAAAAAAGTGACGTTAGATCAGCTACTTATCATTTTATTTTTTTCCGTATCGCAAACTATCCTCGAACACTCAAGAAACTGCAGCAATTGCACGATATATAAGTATCGGGCAAAGCC
>JAZGER010000017.1:0-3793 GCA_036478835.1 Gammaproteobacteria bacterium
TCGAATATTTTATCTGCAGATTCTGCGCTGATACCTGGGCCGTTATCGATCACATCGATCACGCAATTATTGCCGATTTGGTAGGCTTTTATTGTGACCAGGGCGGGATCGGCCGCGTGACGAACTGCATTTTTCACCAGATTCCAGAGGATTTGGTGAAGGTGCCCTGGGTCGGTTTCCAATGACAGTGTTTCAGGGTTAACGGTGCTTTGTATCACTGCAGAGTCTAGCTGACTGGCATAGTTAAAATCATGAATGAAATTGTCCAGCCAGTGTGACATCGTGAGGGTTTGGCGTTGCACCGGATTTCTTCGAGAGAGCTGTAATACGCTTTCGATCGTTGAATCGACGCGCTGCACATGATCGCCAATGATTTCCACCAGTCGTCGATCAGATTTTTCAATATTTTCTGATTCGTCCAGTAGCTGCGCTGCGTGGCTAATGGCGCCCAGCGGGTTTCTGATTTCGTGCGCGATACTGGCAGATAGCCGACCAAGGGATGCCAGTTTAATTTGCTGTGCCTGTTGCGCCAGTGTGGTGCTGTCATCAAGAAAGATAATAGTGCCGGTACCATGTGATGTAGCGATTTCAGAAAAACGAGGAATAAGGTAATGGTTTGGATCTGCCGTCTGTAAATTTTCAGGTTGCCAGCTATGATCCGCAGTCCAGTGTTGTTGTTGCTTCTCCAGGTCAGGGGAAAAATCCTTTAAATTTCCCCCGGTCGTTTTTTTTGCATTGAGCAGGGTGTTTGCTGTGGCATTGCTCATGCGCACAATGTTACCGGGGTCTACGACGAGTACGCCGAATTGTAGGTGCTGGATAATATGGCGGTTGATTTGTTCAAGGTTTTCCAGGTCAATACCACGTTGCTCGGCAAGTGCCTCGCTTTCTCTGGCGCGCGCCGCGAGAAAATAAGCCAGGCCTGTTGCGGTAAACAGAACCATGCCCAGAAATCCGGCCTGGGTGATGATGCCGGTTGCCGGTTGTTCGAGTGTGAGAATGTTGTAGCCAGACTCACCGAGCACGGCGAGCGTCGCAATGGCGCTTAGCAAAAAAGCGATTCGTCCAGGTAACAATAATGCGCCTGCAATGGCTGTCACTATCATCAGAACGGTCAGGCTACTGCTAATACCGCCTGTCGTGTGCACCAGAATGATGACGAGAAAAATATCAATCAGCAATTGAAGCAGCGTTTGCAGAGTATAACTCGGCCAATGTAATCGAGCGGTAAATCCGAAAATAAGACTCATTGTGAGGTAGGCGAGTAATGCAGGGGAAAACACGCCTCCGGGTTGAGCATCGAAGGGATTGATGTCGGGCAGTGAAAAATGTAGAACAGCCAGAAAGCCCGTCAAAATTAACCGGTAAAAGGTGAGCAGTCGGAGTGATTTCCAGTGCGGGTCGTTAGTTAACATTGATTCAAGAACGTCAAAATAAACGCTGTTAGCTGTACGGGTCTTTCATGGCGTGCTCTTTGCAGCAATAGTTCTGACCGTTGTGAACGGTCGTTTCATCTTCAGGGGTGAAAACACCACATAGTGCACATTTTTTTATTTGATTTATCTGAGTCTTCTTGTCAGGTTGACTGGCAGATTGAGCCTTTTTTCTAGCTAATCGGGAATAGAGAGAGACCAGCAGGGCGACTGCGATAATGACGGCAATGGAGCGTAGGCTAAACATAGAGTTAAGTGTCCTGACTTTGTTTGCCAACTGCAAGCAAAATAGAGCATTTTATTACGCTACATCGCATCGTCGGTATCTGTCAGCGTATTTGCTATTTTATACTCGTCTCTGCAAAATCATCCCTCTCTTTATTAGCTAGTGGCAATGATATGCATTCAGATTCCCAAAGTGCTCTGCGTCTGGTGATGGCGCAGTGCAATCTTCTGGTGGGCGATATTCAGGGGAATACCGAGCAGGTGATTGCGCTGGCGCTTAAAGCGCGGGATCAGGCGTCTGCCGATTTAATCGCCTTTCCAGAGCTGACGTTGACAGGCTATCCCCCTGAAGATCTTCTGCTGCGACCCGTTTTGCAGGACATGGTCGATCAGGCAATTCGTGACATTACTCAGCGAGTGCGTGACATCTATATCTTTGTAGGGCATCCGGAAATGGTGGATGGGGTGCGCTACAACACGGCATCATTACTTTACAATGGTGAAATTATAGAGCGGTGCCGTAAACGCTATTTGCCCAATTACAGTGTTTTCGATGAAAAGCGCTATTTTTCTCCTGGGCAGGGGTTTGCGGTGGCGGCCATTAAAAATATTCCAGTCGGTTTTACCATTTGCGAGGATATCTGGTTACCCGAGCCCGCACAGGATGCGACCGATGCAGGGGCATTGATGTTGGTGAATATTAATGCGTCACCTTTCCATCAGGGAAAGAGAGGGGAGCGAGAGGCGGTGGTTGCCGAGCGCGCGAAAGCCTGTGGGATACCGATCAGTTATGTGAACCTGGTTGGCGGGCAGGATGAGCTGGTTTTTGATGGCGAGTCTTTCGTGCTTGATGGACAAGGGAAGGTTTGCCAGAGAGGTCGTGCATTCCAGACGCAATCGCTTGTGGCCGATTTTGATCGCGATGGTGAGTCGGTGGTTCCCACCATGGGCGTTGTTGAGCAGCCGCATTCAGACCTTGCCAGTGTCTATGAGGCATTGGTTCTGGGTGTCCGGGACTATATTGAAAAAATTGGTTTTAAAGGCGCCATTATTGGCTTGTCAGGCGGCATTGACTCAGCGTTGACTTTGGCCATTGCCGCTGACGCTATTGGTGCTGATCGAGTCGAAGCCGTTATGATGCCGTCGCGCTATACCGCCGACATGAGCCTCGAAGATGCCAGGGAAGAAGCCGTTGCATTGGGGGTGTCATACCGTGAAATATCGATTGAATCGCCCTTTGAATCTTTTCTTGACGTCTTGAGCGAGGCGTTTGCCGGCGCTGAAAAAGATACCACAGAAGAAAATATACAGGCGCGTTGTCGCGGTGTAATTTTGATGGCTTTGTCTAACAAGCAGGGCCGCATTTTATTAACGACAGGCAATAAAAGTGAGATGTCAGTTGGCTATGCGACCTTGTATGGTGATATGGCTGGTGGCTATGCGCCGATCAAGGATGTGCCGAAATTGCTGGTGTACGCTTTGTCCGAGTACCGAAACACGCTGTCGCCTGTGATACCTCAGCGAGTGATTGACCGTCCGCCCTCTGCTGAGCTTGCGCCGGATCAGAAAGACGAAGACTCATTGCCCTCTTACGATATCCTGGACCCCGTGTTAGCGGGTTACATCGAACAGGATTTAAGTATTGAGGCGCTGATCGAAGCGGGCTATGAGCAGGAAGTTGTTGAGCGGGTTGCCATGATGGTCAATCGGAATGAGTACAAGCGACGACAGGCGCCGCCCGGTGTTCGCATCACTCAACGAGCATTTGGTCGTGACCGACGTTACCCAATAACGTCAGGCTATCTAACATCCAGCTTGAAATTTTCACGGTCGTAGCAGACTATAGTGTAAGGTCTCTTACTATGAGACTTTTGCACGATACATTTTATAACCGCCAAGGCGCCAAGATCGCCAAGAAAACAGGCTTATTTTCGCACTTCGTGCGAATAAGCTCTTATATCTTCTTGGCGATCTTGGCGGTTCTAGTCTCTTGCGTTTGCATCGTGCTAAGGTCTCTGATTAAGATGTTTTGTGCGAATAACACCGGAAACACAAGGGCTAGCCTAATGTCTTGCCGCTCTGCCTTTATAAGCATGTTATAATTTCCGGCTGACCGTTTAGTGTGTCGCAGGTCA
>JAZGER010000018.1:0-6153 GCA_036478835.1 Gammaproteobacteria bacterium
TCATATTCCGATCAGTCCCAATACCCTCTACAAGCGAAGGCTGTAGTACTATTTTATATCTTCTGGCTAGCTCATGGAAAATAGCCTGGAACTTATCGGTAAATTTCGGTCCATAGTTTGGAGGAAGTTGTACACCGATGAGCATAACTTTCGCACCACTGTCTTTTGCTTTAATGATCATGCTGGACAGATTGTTTTTCATCGCTTTCAGAGAGAGACCGCGCAGCCCATCGTTACCGCCAAGCTCAATTACAACGATGGCCGGTTTGTGGTCATTGAGCGCCTGGGGTAGGCGCGCGAGGGCATTTGCCGTGGTGTCTCCGCTTATGCTTGCATTCACTATCCTGTAAGGATGGTTTTTGGTTGACAGGCGTTGTTGTAATAGTGAGACCCAGCCCTGATCTACGGGTATTCCATAGGCAGAGCTGAGACTGTCGCCGACAATCAGTATAATCTGGGCGGAAGCCGTAAATGGCAGGGCCAGGATCAATAGAAGCAGGATTCGATTTAACATAATAGAGGCTAAGCATAGCATAATGATTACTACTCGAAATTTGAGTAAAAGAGTGGAAACTGCCGTTGGTTCACTGGATATTCTCACGGGGATTGATCTTGAGATTGAAGCAGGTGAGGCTGTTGCAATTGTCGGTGTTTCCGGGTCTGGTAAATCGACATTACTGGGGTTGTTAGCTGGGCTTGATTTACCTTCGGCTGGTGACGTGTTTTTGTCTCATTATCGTTTAAATGAACTGGATGAAGATGGCCGTGCAAAGGTACGTGCTGAGTTGGTTGGTTTTGTGTTTCAGTCGTTCCAGTTGCTTTCCAGTTTAACGGCACTTGAGAATGTGATGTTACCGCTGGAATTAAAAGGTGAGAAAAACCCGCAGGAAAAAGCAACGCAACTCTTGCATCGTGTAGGTCTGGAAGAACGGTTGACCCATTATCCGAAACAACTATCCGGTGGTGAGCAACAACGGGTGGCGATTGCTCGCGCGTTTGTTACGGAGCCTGCGATTCTGTTTGCCGATGAGCCGACCGGGAATCTGGATAATGTGACGGGTGAGAGAATCATCGAATTATTGTTTGGCCTGAATCAGGAGAAGGGGACTACCTTAGTCCTTGTAACGCACGACGAGCACCTTGCAGACCGATGCGGTCGGTTGATTCGACTCGAAGCCGGTCGGATAACGTCAAATAAGAAAAATGGGAGCATAGATTAATGCGCTGGACGCTTGCGATGCGTTTACTGGTGCGAAACTGGCGTTCAGGTGAGCAACGCATTTTGGTAGCAGCCCTCGTTATCGCAGTCGCTGCCAGTACAACCATTGGTTTCTTCACAGACCGTCTTGGCCGAGGTATGGAAAACCAGTCTGCAGATTTTCTTGGTGCTGATCTTGCTCTGGTAAGTGCGCATCCTGTTAATGCAAGCTGGCTACATCGTGCACGGGTTGAGGGCTTGCAGGCACTTGAAACGTTAGAGTTTGCCAGCATGGTCGTCGGTAATGATGATTTGTTGCTCTCTAGTGTAAAGGCTGTACAGGATGGTTTTCCATTGCGCGGAAAGCTAAAAACAGCGCGAGCGCCGTTTGCGGCAGATGCAGTGACTGATGCGTTACCCCAGGCAGGGGAAGCCTGGGCTGCACCGCAGGTGTTGACTACCCTTGGGCTTGAAGTCGGCGATAGCATAGACGTTGGTGAATACCCATTTATTATCACGCGTGTTATTACATTCGAACCGGGTCAGGTCAGAGACCCGCTAGGTGTAGCGCCGCGATTACTCATACGCATGACTGATGTACCTGCGACGGGTGTGGTGCAACCCGGCAGTCGGCTTTCCTGGCAGTACTTATTTGCAGGCTCAGATAATAACATTGCGGCGTATCGCCGCTGGCTTGAACCGCAACTCGAATCAGGACATGAACTCATCGGTGTCAAAGAAGGTCGTCGTGCAGTAGGCTCTGCTTTAGAACGTGCTGAACGCTATCTTGGGTTATCTGTGCTTGCGGCAATTATTCTTGCCGGTGTCGCGGTGGCGATGGCGGCAAAACGTTACAGTGAACGGCATTACGATACGAGTGCAATGCTACGTTGTCTTGGGGCATCTCAAAAAGATCTCCTCGGCCTGTACATCCCACAACTTATGGTTATGGGTATTATCGCTTCAGCGATTGGATGTCTGCTAGGCTGGGTTGCACAATTTGGGCTTTTGTACCTGTTAGCTGACCTGTTACCCGCATCGACAGTATCTGCTCATTTCTGGCCGGTATGGGCAGGATTTTCTACGGGAATGATCACGCTGGCTGGCTTTGCACTGCCACCCATTATACGGCTTAAAGCGGTGCCACCACTGCGTGTTCTACGCCGTGATTTATTACCTTTACCCCTGCGTGCCTGGTTAGTTTATGGTGCAGCACTCGTTGCAATTGTATTAGTCATGTGGCGTTATACAGACAGCTGGCCATTGACCTTGTCCGTACTTGCAGGGGGTATTGGACTAGTCGCGTTATTGAGCCTGATAGCCTGGTTGTTACTGCTAATGAGCCAACGACTCAATACCCGTGTCGGTGTCGCCTGGCGATTTGGGCTGAATAGTCTCTGGCGAAGAGCCCGCAGTAGTATTAGTCAGATAATAGCCTTTGGCTTAACGTTGATGGCAATGGCAATTGTTACCCTGGTTCGTACCGACCTGATGACAACCTGGCAGCGCCAGTTACCCGCCGATGTGCCTAATCATTTTGCGATTAATGTCCTGCCCCATCAGGTGACAGGCTTTCAAACCTTTATGGGTGAGAAAAATATTGATACGTCTCAACTTTACCCAATGATTCGTGGTCGGTTAGTGACTATTAATACTCTTCCTGTCCGCGAGGCGGTCACTAAAGAAGCGCGAAAAAATAACGCACTTAATCGCGAACTGAACCTGACCTGGACAAGTAAATTGCAGGAAGATAACCATATTGAAGCGGGGCGCTGGTGGGTGCCTGAAGATACGGGAAAGGCTTTAGTTTCAGTTGAGTCGCAACTCGCAAACCGACTGGGAATAGCGTTGGGCGATACCTTGGGATTTTCTGTGGGTGGTCAGCAATTTTCTGCCGAAGTGGCGAGTATTCGTAGTGTGCAATGGGATTCTTTTCAGCCAAACTTTTACATGGTATTCCCACCACAGGTAATTGATAAATTTCCAGCGACCTATATGGCCAGCTTTTATCTCTCGCAGGAACAAAAGTCGTTATTACGCACACTTGTTGGTCAATATCCCGCTATAACCGTGCTGGAACTAGATCAGGTGATCGAGCAGGTAACAAAAATATTTCGCCAGGTAACATTAACCGTGGAATACGTTTTATTATTTACGCTGCTGGCAGGTTTTACTGTGTTATTTGCTGCCCTGCAATCCAGTCAGGATGACCGGTTATACGAAGGTGCGCTACTGCGTACACTGGGTGGCAGCCGTGCCCAACTACGCGCAGGGCATCTGGCTGAGTTTTGCGCCTTAGGCGTGCTAGCTGGTTTACTGGCAGCAATGGGAACTGAATGTTTGGCATGGGTGTTATATAGTGAGGTTCTGCATCTTGATTACCACTTTCATTGGTTGTTATGGTTGATAATGCCTGCTGTGGGTGCACTTTTAATCGGTGTGGCTGGTTTCTGGGGAACGCGTGAAGTTGTCGAGCGAAGCCCAATGTTATTGTTGCGTAATCAGCAAGGGTGATTTTATATAGATAATTACCCCTGCCGCCTACTCTCTGACTGGGCTTAACAACGCGATTTAACTTTGATGTTATCTGCTCCTTAAATAATCGCTTCCCAGTTTGATTGTGGCTTCAAGTGCGTTCAATTGAATGCCCATAAGTATCTTTAAGACTGGGAGGATTAATCGGGAAGTGATTACATCGAAAAGCAGCTATTCTTGTTGCAAGAATTGGCCGAATGGCAGTTACATTACAAACCGTACTTGCGAGTTAATGACGAGGGTGATGAGATGACGACAAATTCAAACACGGTTGATTTTAAGCAACGTGAACGCGACAGCTGGGCATCGGCTGCTGCAGGTTGGAGTCGGCGTGATGATCTGCTACGGAGAGGGGCAGCACCAGTGACTGAACGTATGCTGGAGCTTGCCAGGATAGCGCCCGGCCAACATATACTGGATATTGCCTCTGGCACAGGGAGCCGGCCATCTCTGCTGCAAAGTTGGTTGGTGAGAATGGAAACGTCGTTGGCACCGACCTGGTTGAAGAAATGCTGGTCTATGCGCGTAACAAGGCCGCTAAAGAGGGGGTGGCTAATATAGAATTTCGATGTGTCGATGGTGAAACACTTGCGGTTGAAAAAAATAGCTTCGATGCTGTCACCATTCGCTGGGGTTTGATGTTTATGCCAGAGCCGCAAACCTGTACGGCATTGGCATACGATGCACTACAGGCAGGTGGGCGAATCAGTGTTGCTTGCTGGGCGGCGCCAGAAAAAAATCCGTTTATCAGCTTGCTCACCCAAACGCTTGGCCACTACATGGATATGCCCAGGCCATCACCGGGTGCTCCCGGTATCTTTGCTATGGCAGACCCTGAGCGCCTGTGTGGCGTACTTGAATCAGCCGGGTTTAGACATATCACGATTGAAGAACTGGAAATTCCTATTGTTGAAGTTAAAGATGGCCAAGCTTACTGGGAAGCAATGTCTGATCTGGCCGCCCCGGTTATGCGACTGGTCGAGAAACTGGATGACCAGACACGTGATGCTTTTATCAACGACGTGATCGAGGCAGCGAATGAGCGAAAAACAGGGGAAAAACTAACCATGCGCGGCACCACATGGATTGCGGCTGCTGAGAAATAGCGCTCAGCCCCAGTAACTTAGGATGCATGATAAAGGAAGCCTCTCAAAGCGCAATGCTATCTGCTAAACCTTCAAAAACACATGAGCAAAGCAAAGGCCCTGTCTGCTCTGGCACATAAACTGGGCCGCTGTGTTTACTTCATGTTGAAAAATGAGGCCGCTTTCGATGAAACCCGATTTTTAAAGCGTTAGTCACGCAATGGGGTGAGCTGGAAACCTAACTGGACAATACGGTTGAATGTTTAGAAAACACGATGCAATATTTATTGGTTGCAAACCATCGACATCGGTTTTTACATCATAGAACCTGAGCCCGTCGTTTTGATTAGACACCCCATTGGCGTGCATTTATACAATGCGCAAAGTCGTTTACACCCTGGCTGAGCCTGACACTAACTGGAGACTCAATACATGAGCCAACCTGCCATCTTGAATAGTGCCAGCCAGGGGTTAACCGATGAATGTCTCGGCTTTGGCTTCCTGCGTCGCTCTACCTCCTGCATCCCTGCAGATACTCAATGGACTGAGAAAATGCAGGCAGTGGTGAGACCGCATCAGATCGATCGCCTCGCGTGTGTTTGCTGTAAGCGACTTGCTTAACAGTTGCCATGACAGATGAAGTAGTTGATTTTGCTCATTGATTATTTTTCGGGCACACACGTGACTGAAATGTTTGTTAATGCCTATTGACTCAACAGTGGCTCATATGTGTTATGTCTTAAATTCTGCCAGGTCTTCATCTTTTACTTCATTTCCCAAATGCTCTAAAAACACACTCATATACTTGGATCGTTTATTGAGCTGAGCTGACATTATTTGCTCATACCTTTCTTCATAAACCGTTACTGCTGTAGGTAAAGTACTTGCAATTGCATTAGCTACCTTAACTAAATAATTTTCATCCTTTTCAGGAACACCTTGGACTTTATTACTGTAGCTAGAATAGTTGCCTACGACTATAAACCTTGGCATTACATCTTTGAACCAGTAGAGACGTCCAAGATTCACATCCAAATACCGATCTCTCCAATCCCACGATGTACCGAACCAAAGCCTATTCTTCCGGTAAAGCACCTCTTCTTTCATACAGCCCTTCAATTCGACTTCTTCAAAACCAAGCTCAATTAGTATTGGTTTGAGGTATTTGTCGATGGTCTTATGGTATTCGGACTTTTTCATTTTGAGACATAACGCCTTGCTCAGCGGCAATTCAAAGTGGCACGTTTTTGCGGACGCAAAAAAAGTGACGCTTTGAATTGTCCGCTGGAGCTATTTGTTATGCGATTGTTAATCATGTTTAGCTTGCCAAAATGA
>JAZGER010000019.1:0-23018 GCA_036478835.1 Gammaproteobacteria bacterium
GCCTGCGCTTTATAATCGAGCGCCCATTCTGTTACTCGCTCCTGGGGCCAGGCGATGTAGCAATCACGCAAGAGTGAAACCAGGTCGTAAGTTAGTGGCCCCACAACGGCGTCCTGAAAATCGAGGATGCCGGGATTATGTTTGGGACTGATCATCAGGTTTCGCGAATGATAGTCACGGTGTACAAAGACCTGTGGTTGCTCAAGCGCGTTTGCTGCCAGCACTTCGAATACATCATGCAGCAACGTTTTTTCTTTACCTGTCAAGGTCATCTGACAATGGCAACTGAGCAACCAGTCAGGAAATAACGCCATTTCCGTCATGAGTAAATCTTCATTGTACTCAGGTATGTCCTGGTTACAGGGTGTACAATTTTGCATAGCCGTTAGCGCTGTCATGGCATCGCCATATAAGCGATCAGCCGTTCCAGTATTCAGCGATGAAAGATAGACCTCATTCCCAAGATCACTGAGCAATAGAAAACCCTGCGCCAGATCTTCCTGATGAATGACCGGCGTATTAAGCCCAATGGCATGCAGTTTACGGGCAATAGTGATAAACGGTTCGCTATCTTCTTTATCTGGCGGCGCATCCATCACAATAAAAGCTTCCTTGCCTTTGAAGACGCGAAAATAGCGACGAAAACTGGCGTCTGCAGATGCAGGCTTCATCGACGACGAATCCATCCCAGGAATACCATCCAGCCAGGTTTTCAGTTGCACAAGCCGATCTGTCATGGTGCGGGCCTTACTTTGTTTCGCAGGTCGTCTGCGATAAGGTAAAAACAGGGAACGACGATCAAAATCAATACGGTGGCAAACACCAGACCGAAGCCTAGACTAACCGCCATCGGCGCGAGAAATTTTGTTTGCCCGGTCGAAAAGAATATCAATGGTGACACACCGAGGAATGTCGTAATCGTCGTCAGTAAGATCGGGCGAATTCGCACGCGCCCAGCCTCCATCACTGCTTGCATGCGCTCAGTACCCGCCGCTCGCATTTTTTTGATGAAATCAACCAGTATCAGGGAGTCATTAACAATAATCCCAGTCAACGCAAGAAACCCAACCATAGATAAAAACTGCAAGTGATAATCAAATATCATGTGACCAAAGACCACGCCAATCATACCAAATGGAATAGCCAGCATAACGACAAAAGGGTCAAGCAGTGATTTGAATAATGAGGCGAGGATAAAGAAAATAATGGCTAGCGCAATGATCATTGCAGATTTCATATCTTTCATTGAATCTGATGCGGCTTTTTTCTCCCCCAGAAACAGTAAATTATAATCACTATTTTCAGTACCAAATTTTTCCTCGATCAACTCTGTTACCTGTAAAGCCGTCGTTTTACGATCATCAACCTCTGCGGTTACTGTCGCAAGACGCTGGTTATCCCGACGTTCAATGGTATTAAGCCCTCGACCCTGCTGAATATCAGCCACATCCCCCAGATAAACAATCCGCCCATCATCGAGTATCACAGGAAGGTTATGCAAGCTGCTATTTTCCCTGACAGCTTCCGGGTAAATCACCCGCACTGGAATACGCTTATCACCATACGTCACATGCACCGCTTCCAGACCAAGGAATCCGGTCCGCACCGCATCCGCTAATTGTTGTTGATTCAAACCAAGTGCGCGGCCTCTTTCGTTCAGGCTGTACTGGTATTCCAGCTTGCCAATTTCCAGATTCTGTCGCACATCATGAACACCGGGTAATTGCTTAAGGTAATCCCGCATGACGGTTGCCTGAGTCAACAACTCCATCACATCCTGACCCGTCACACCCACTTCAATATCCGCACCTGATGGCCCGCTTTGTGGTCTCAGTATCGACATTCGCTGAATACCGGTAATCGTTGCCATGGCTTCACGCACATCGTTGATAATATCTTCAGTCGAACGCACGCGTGATCCTTCCCAACTAAATTTCAGGCTGGTCACAGGGGAAACAAAGCGCTCAATAAACCCTTTTGGCTTCAATTTCTCCAGATCAATAATCAACTGAATATAATTACTGCCCAGACGAAAACGATTAAAATCAACAAATGTAACACCCACGTTAGTGAGTAAGGTATCCAGGTCTTCGTCTGGTATTTGCGATAAAACAGCTCCCTCAATACGCTTTGCTAAACCCTCTGTATCGTCAATGCTGTAGGTACTCGGCGCTTCAATATTAATAAAAAACTGGCCGATATCCGCTTCATCGAACATTTGAAACGGTAAACGGGTAACTGCGTACATCATTGTCATGACCATGATTGCAATGGTCAACAGGCTAACGAAATAACGATGGTGAATGGCCGCCTGCAACAGGTTCAGATAGTGCTGTAATAATTTCGCCCAGTTAATCCTGGCTTTGCGATCTGCTGACGGCTGTTTGACTCGCAGTATTTCAGCTGCATGTGAGGGCAAAACGCCAAACGCCTCCCAAAGAGAGCCTAGCAGGGCAGCAGAAACGACGACTGGAATCACCTGAATAAAGGCACCCATCGTACCGCCGATGGCAAACATGGGTAAGAACGCAGCGATGGTGGTGGATGTTGATGCGATGATCGGCCAGAAGACTTCCCGACTGCCTTTTTCTGCCGCCTCCATTGCACCCATACCGGCTTCCATGTGCCGATAAACATTTTCATTCACAATAATGGCGTCATCAACAATCATGCCCAGAGCAATCAAAAAAGCAAACAGGGAGACCATATTAATGGTGTAACCAAGATAAAAAATGATCAGAACAGCCACAAGAAATGAAACCGGGATACCCATTGCTGTAATCAGTGCAATCCGGAAATTTAAAAACAAATACAGTGATAATAATACCAGCGTAAGGCCGACGAGACCGGAGGACTTAACCGTGTTCAGGCGTGTCTCGACATAAACTGAAAGGTCACTGAACAAACCCACCTTGATGCTAGTTGGCAACTCTTTTTCTAATCTTGTCGCCAGCACACGCACATCTTTTGATACCTGAATCGTCGAGGCATCGGCTGTTTTAGTCACGGTCAGATTGACCGAAGAGGCCCCATTAAATCGCCCCAGAGTTTTAACTTCTTCAAGCCGCAAACTGATTTCTGCCACTTCAGTCAAACGTAGCAACCCGCCATTACTTTGTCGACTGACAACAATTTTTCCGACTTCTTTCGGGTCTGGAATAACACCTTTTCCACGTAACAAAATATCACCTTCACTGGCCTTGATAGAACCGCCGGGCAAGTCCTTCAGATTGCCTTGAACAGCGGCAATAACTTTCTGCAAGGAAACACGGCGCGAAGATAGCAACTGTGGGTCAACCTCAACCCAGATTTCCCAACCACGATCGCCGGCAATCCCGACACTGGCAACGCCAGGCAATTGCTGCAATTCTCGTTTAATATCATCGGCTGTTTGCAGCAGAAAACGTCGACTAGCATCACCATAAACACTCATACTGATCACTGGAAAACGTGTTTCCATTCGCAGCATTTCGGGCTCTTCGGACAGATCTGGAAGATCGGTTATCTGGTCTATCTGACTTTGCAAATCACGCATGAATTGCTCAACATTCGTCCCAGGCTTCAACTTAAGTAAAATACTGGAAACCCCTTCACTGCTAGTCGATGTCATGACGTCAATATCCGCCAGGCTATCAAACTGCTCTTCTATTGGAATGGTGATTTGCTCTTCGACCTCTTCGGGTGATGCACCTTCAAACACGGTCGTTACGCGTGCCATATCCAGCTCGACTACAGGAAACATTTCCTGCGGCATAGAACGCCAGGCAAGCACCCCCATGACCACAACGAGAACAAGCAATAAATTGGTAATTAGCGGATTTTTTATGGAAAAATGGATCAGGCCCATGGTCAATCAGCCACCTTCAACCACGATAACTTTCTGGCCATCGGCCAGCGAAGCCACGTCACGAATAACAATCGTTTGTCCTTCGGTCAAGCCTTGAAGAACCACCTGTTGCTGCCCAGAACGATCGCCCAGGGTGACTATTGTGCGTTGCAATTTATCTTGCACGATCTGAAAAACAAACGCATTGCCTTCTTCCTGAATAACAGCCGTGACTGGCACGACCAAGACACTAGTTTGCACCTGTAGCGGCAACACTGCCTCGGCAGATATGCCAGAGCGGACTTCCTCAACAGGCAGTCGTAACCGGACTTCATGGGTAAAGGTTGTGGGGTCAGGATCGGGCTGTACCGCGAGGATGCTTGCCTCGTGCAGAACGCCACCTACATTCACCGTAACCGCTGCCTGCAATTTCAACGAGCGAGCCACTTCTCCACGCACATGCGCAAAAAAATCCAGCTGGTTATCGATGAGTTCGATCGCCTGTTGCGTTGCACCAGCATAATCACCCACATCCGCCTGTACGGCATTCACACGACCGTCAAAAGGGGCTTTAAGTTGGGTGCGCGCAAGGTTACGCCGCGCCGAGTCCAGTGCTGCCTGCTTCGCAGACAGTCGCTGTGGGGCAATATTCACACTACTCTGAAGACGCGCTTCTTCTGCAAGCCGGATTGCCAATAACGATTTAGCATCACCAAGGTTTGAAGGTGAAACAAGCGATCGCTCCATCAGGCTATTCAGACGGGTAATTTCATTTTCCTGCAACTCTCGACTTTCACGCGCCAGCTCAAGCAGACGCTTGTCACGCGTCTGGCTATCTCGTATTTCGCTGACACTGGCTTTTGCCTGGATGACCGCATCCTGAAAGTCACCATCGGCAAGCTCTAGCAGAATATCTCCTTGTTTGACGCTTTGGCCAGGTTCAACGTGGCGTGCGACGACGTGACCACTGACCTCAAAAGGCAGAGCAACTTTTCGAGCGGGTCGCAAATAACCGCTGACTTTTTCAGTCGGTTGTAGTTTGACACGCTGTGGCTGGCCAACAGAGACGCTCACTGGAGTCAGTGCTCTTAACTCAAGCTCCACTTCCGGGCGTGAGAACCAGAGAGTAGCCGTCACCCCTGTCAAAACCAGCAAAACCAGCAGTTGTTTGAATCCCTTGATTTTTGCCACTTTAAAATTGATAACCTTCTGTAAAATTGGATCATCTGACCCTGATTATTTTGATAGACTACTGACCAATGAACCTGTCTGACACCGAATGGACTAATTTTACTGCATTCGCATTGTAAATGCGTGCTTAACTTTACCGGATTTCAAGATAAAAACTGTTGATTATATTATTAAAAAACGCATCAGCCCTACTGCTTTGCCTGCCGGCATTTATTACACTGCCCGCCGCCGCAGAAATCTTTGGGGGTTGCGACCCTGTACTAGACGAATGGACTTGCGATGATGAATTTTCTGCCATCACTCCTGCCAAAACCACACCCAAACCAGAAACGGCTGAAGTAGCCCCGACCGAGCCACTAATCCCGGTAGAACAAACCATTAATCGCACAGGTTTATGCCCAACCTTTAATCGTGACGATGCGTTTTCCCCAGACACACTTCGGCTATCCCCTAACTCGCCAACGCAGCTGGATGGCGACCAGGCGCAACGCGATGATCGATCAAACTACACCGTTTCTGGGAATGTGATTTTACGCCGTGCAGATGTTCGATTACACGCCGATGAGGTTCGATACAATCAAACCGAAGGGTTTGCTGAAGCTGAAGGCAGGCTATTTTATGACAACCCTGAACAGCGAGTACTGGCCGAACGTGGGCGCTTCTGGCTGGAAGAAAAACGCGGAGAGCTGGAAAATGCCCGTTTTGATTACTATGGGAAGCGTGGTCGTGGCCAGGCCGCAAAAATACAGATCAAACCGGGTATTAGTCGATACGAAGATACCCGCTATACCAGTTGCCCGGAAAACAGCAATGTCTGGGCAATCAAGGCGGGAGAAGTCACCCTGGATGAAAACGAGGGTTTTGGCATCGCCAGAAATGCGCGCCTGACAATTAAAGATGTACCTGTTTTGTACACGCCTTTCCTGAGCTTCCCGGTTGACGACCGCAGAAAAACCGGTGTACTCATGCCGAGCTTTGGCACCTCGGACAATAGCGGCTTTGACCTCAGTGTGCCCTATTACCTGAATATTGCGCCTAATTATGACATGACATTCACACCCAGATATTTATCCTCCAGGGGCTTTCAGATCAATTCAGAATTTCGCTATCTCCGCCATAATAAACGCTATGTGAATACGCAGGCCGGACATTTCAAATACGAACTGCTCCCAAACGACAAAAAATTCAAACAGCGAAGAAGCCGGCTCGTCTTCAGGGATACCACCTATCTGAGCAATCACCTGTCAACAAACATCTCCTATGATAGTGTTTCAGATAAAACGTACCTTGAAGACCTGGGCGATTCTCTCAGACTGGCCAGTGTTACCCATCTACAGCGCAGCGCTCAAATTAATTATGATGAACGCTGGTGGAACGCAGGCCTCACGTTTGACGACTATCAAACGGTCAATAAAAATATTGCAGCCTCGGACCGGCCTTACCGACGCTTGCCTCGTTTCACGTTCAATGGCACGCTGGCTGAAAGCCCCTTTGGTAGCATTATTTCTGTAAAATCCGAATGGGTTAACTTCCGACAGGATTCAAAAGTTACCGGAAACAGAATCGATCTCACTCCTCGTATTAGCCGCCCATTTAGAGGCGCCGCCTACGAAATAACACCCACAGCCGGCTACCGGCAAACCAATTATCGGCTGGATAACCAGGCAGCAGGAATATCGGAAAATCAGTCACGCTCTATCCCCTTTTTCAGCCTGGACAACCAGTTTTTTCTGGAACGCTATTTCGAGTTTGATAACAGAACGCTCTTACAAACACTCAAACCTCGCATCTACTACCTGTATGCCAGCAAACAAAATCAAAAAGATATCCCGTTATTTGACACGAGTGAGCCTGAGTTCACTTATCGCGAGCTTTTCAGGGAAAACCGGTTCAACGGTACAGACCGTATGAGTGATGCGAACCAGTTGGCCTTTTCTCTAACGACACAGCTACTGGATCAAAAAACGGGTGCACAAAAACTGCGCGCATCAATTGGTCAACTTGTCTATTTCAAGAATCGCGAAGTTACCTTGAGTAATACAGATAAATTAACGGAACACACGTCAGACATTGCGGGTGAACTCGACCTTGCCCTGACCGACGACTGGACTGGACGTGCAGATTTTGTTATCGACCCTCGTGATGCCGCAACTGAGCGCGCCAACATGCGCTTCCAGTACCATCCCGGGCCCCGTCAAATTGCCAACCTTGCTTATCGCTACCAACGCGGCGCTAACAACCAGATTGACACCTCAATTTTATGGCCAGTCAGCCAAAACTGGCACCTTATCGGCCGCTGGTATTACGATGTCAGCGACAATAAGGTACTGGAAACGTTAGCAGGTGTTGAGTACGAAAGTTGTTGTTGGGGGTTAAGACTCATTAGCCGCAACTATATAGATAGCAGTGACAATAGTAATAACACTGCCATTATGTTACAGATAGCCCTCAAAGGCTTGACCAGTATCGGCAATAACATCGAATCCATTCTTGAGGATGGTATCCTTGGCTTTACCAGCACACTCGAAGATTAAACATTATGGATCTCTGGGATCAAAACAGGTTGCACATATGACACACCGAACGACACATTTTATCGTTGCACTTTCATTCTGTGTATTAAGCACTGGTGCGCTCGCTTTTATTCCCCTGAATCGGATCGTTGCCATTGTTAATGACAGTGTCATCCTGGAGTCCCAGCTAGCCAACCGGGAAGCGCTTATCGTTAATCAATTAACCGAAAAGAAAACCAGCCTGCCCGACGCAGAGAGTCTGCGCAAACAAGTACTTGAGCGTCTGATTCTGGAAGATTTACAACTGCAGATGGCACGGCGTACCGGAATTACTATTGATGATACCGCCCTCAATACTGGAATGCAGAGGCTGGCAGCTCAGAACGGTATTTCTGTTGCTGAATTTCGCGATAGCCTGGTAGATGCCGGCTATAATTATAGCGCCTTCCGCGAACAACTGCGGAATGAAATCACGATGAATCAGCTACGCCAGCAATTGGTAGAACAGCAAATACAGGTATCTGTCCAGGAAATTGATAACGAGCTGGCAACTGTGCTCAAAAATCCGTCCAATAAACATTATCGCCTGGGCCATATTCTGATCTCTGTGCCGGAAGGTGCTTCGCCCGATGTTATTCAAAAAAAGAGTAAACAAATAAATGCTATCCGCGCGCAACTTTCAGTAGGCGCGAATTTTGCCAAAACAGCTGTGAGTGAATCAGAGGGCAGACAGGCGTTAAAAGGCGGGGATCTGGGCTGGCGAAAAGTTGATGCGCTCCCTTCCTTGTTTCTGGAGGTTGTATCAGGCATGGAAAAAGGCGATATCAGTGACGTACTACGTAGCCCAAGTGGATTTCATATTGTCACTATCACAGATATGAAAGGTGAAACGAAGCATCTCATCGAGCAAACGCTGGCAAGCCATATACTCCTGAAGAGCAGCGCCATTGCTTCAGACAATGCGTTAAAAGAAAAACTGAAACAGATTCGCGAACGTGCATTGCAGGGAGAAGATTTTGCCACACTTGCTCGTGGATTTTCCCAGGATTCAGGCTCTGCAGGTGAAGGCGGTAGCCTTGACTGGGTTACCCCTGGCACGATGGTGCCGGAATTTGAAGCGGCAATGGACGAACTGAAACCCGGCGAAATCAGCCCCCCGATTGAAAGCAGATTTGGCTGGCACCTGATTAAAGTCCACCAACGACGCAGCCATGATAATACCGATGAATATCAGAGAATGCAGGCAAAAGAAAACATACGTCGGCGCAAAATTGAAGAAGAAATGGATATCTGGTTACGGCGATTACGTGATGAATCCTATGTTGAATTTCTACTTGATGACTCGTGAAAAAAACACCCCGTATTGCCCTGACAACAGGTGATCCAGCTGGCATAGGTCCTGACCTGTGCCTGTCATTATTGACTACTAACATTGACGCTGAAATCGTCCTGGTTGGTGACCCTGCTGTTCTACAGACTCGAGCTGACTTACTCAAACGGGATTTTGTTTCTAATCAATACCACCCCGACAAAGAAGCAATTGCTGGCACTGTCACGATTGCGCCTGTACCTGTTCAAGAGACCGTGCTACATGGACAACTCAATAACAGAAACTCGCAATATGTTCTGAACACACTGGATATAGCTATTGATGGCTGCCTCACGGGTGAATTTGATGCCATGGTAACCTGCCCGATTCACAAAGGCGTAATCAACGATGCGGGTATCCCGTTTACCGGGCACACCGAATACCTCGCTGAGAGAACACAATCTGAAAAGGTTGTTATGGTACTGGCAAGCCAGGGTTTAAGGGTTGCGCTGGCAACGACACACTTACCTCTACGCGATGTTCCCGATACCATTACTGAAGATCTTCTGGTTTCGACACTGACGTGTCTGCATCAGGATTTAGTGAAGTATTTTGGTTTGAAACAGCCGCATATTCTGGTTGCCGGACTCAACCCTCATGCCGGTGAAGACGGACATATGGGAACAGAAGAAATAACGACTATTTCCCCCGTGTTGGAAAAACTCCGCAATCGGGGTTTCTCCCTTGAAGGACCTCTCCCGGCTGACACACTCTTCACACCGCCCTACCTCGAACGGGCAGATGCTGTCCTGGCGATGTACCATGACCAGGGGCTGCCGGTCTTAAAACATCTGGGTTTTGGCAATGCGGTGAACATCACCTTTGGGTTACCCATTATTCGCACCTCCGTTGACCATGGAACCGCTCTGTCGCTCGCTGGAACCGGTAATGCCAGGAATGGTAGCTTGCTTACAGCAATAGACTGCTCATTGGACATGATAAAACACGGCTAATGACTCATCAGGCAAGAAAGCGCTTCGGTCAAAATTTTCTGCATGACCCGAACATCATCAACCGAATCATCCAATGTGTCGCTCCGCGCGCGGAGGATCAGATGATCGAAATAGGGCCCGGTCAGGGGGCTATAACCGTCCCGCTATTAGCCGCCGCAGGCAAACTCCAGGTCATCGAACTTGATCGCGACCTGATCAAACCGCTGCAGCACACCTGCGACCACAACGATGCGTTGCAAATTTTTAACCAGGATGCTCTGGCATTTGATTTCAGGCAACTCTTCCAGTCCAAACTGCTACGAATCGTTGGCAACCTGCCCTATAATATATCGACGCCTTTGCTGTTTCACCTGATTAGCCAGGCATCCGTTATCAAAGATATGCATTTCATGCTGCAAAAGGAAGTTGTCACCCGGCTTGCCGCACCACCTGAGACGCGTAATTATGGCCGGCTTTCCGTCATGATCCAGTACTACTGTGAAGTCATCCCGTTGTTTAGCATTGGGCCAGGTGCTTTTAATCCTCCACCCAAAGTCGATTCTGGGTTTGTTCGACTCATACCGCACAGCAAACCGCCGGTTCATGTTGTCAATATAAAAACATTTGAACAGCTGGTGAAGCAGTCTTTTGCACAGCGGCGAAAAACCTTACATAATAATTTACGCGGGGTACTGGAAGACGCTCAGATTATTTCTGCGGGTGTGAATCCTTCCGCCAGGGCGGAAACACTGTCACTAAGTGACTTTGCTGCACTCGCCAACCAGGTTCAGGAAGAAAATAGCTAATTACCAACGCTTCCTTACAATCAGGTAAGCTTCTTGAAAATCATCGCCAATGGCACCAATACTCCCTGCACCTGCTCGTCGCATACATCGAGCGGTTTCAGAGGGCATAGACAGTGAAATTCGCACCACAGGCCCCTCATCACCAAAAGGTGACATCAGGAAAAGACCATCAGTCACGGTAGTATCTGATATAAATAATTTGAATTGATCAACATTATCGATTGTCCATAACTGATCAGACCAGCTAATATGATCGCTTAATAACAGATCGTCAACCGACGACAGCCTAAGGCTCCAGTCGTCTGCCCACGCGGTAGGGCCAAAGAGTAAAGAGACCAGGCAATAATTTGCCAGGCCTCTCAGCCTGGCGCATGAACGGAAACATCGCCGGAAATGTCTAGTGATTACTTGCATAATAAATATCTGTCTATTGTTTCATCCCATATCGGCCAGAAAACACCGGCACTCCGTTAACAGCATCACAAAATGGCATTTAGCACTGCTCAATGAGCACTGAATCGGATAGAATCCTGATATATTGTTATAAATTTGGAAAATGCACATGCCCAGCGAAAAACACAACATTCTGGTTGAAGTATCGACTCAGTATATTGAGGAGCAGTCAATTCCCGAACAAAATCGTTATGTCTTCTCATACCAGATAACAATCAGTAATCACGGCAATACCTCGGCCCAGTTACTCACCCGTCACTGGATCATCACCGATGCGAATAACAAGACTCAGGAAGTAAGGGGTGAAGGCGTTGTCGGTGAGCAACCACAGATACTGCCAGGGGATAACTTCAGCTACACAAGCGGCACGATGATTGAAACACCTGTGGGCAGCATGCACGGAAGCTATCAAATGATTTCATCTGACCAGGTAGAATTTGATGCGGAGATTCCAGCGTTTACGCTAGCGATACCTCGCACATTACATTAACTGGATTTTTTAGACATGGCGACTTACGCAATTGGTGACGTGCAGGGGTGTTACGATGAACTCCTGTTATTGCTCAAGAAAATCAAATTTAATCCAGATAAAGACCAATTATGGCTGGCTGGCGACCTCGTCAATCGTGGACCTAAATCTCTGGAAACGTTACGATTTGCACGCAACCACGCTGATGCTGTTGTCCTTGGTAATCATGATCTACATTTACTGGCAACTGCCTGCAACGTCCGCGCCCCAAAACAGAAAGACACTTTACAACCGATTTTAACTGCGCAAGATAGTGACTCATTGCTGGACTGGCTGCGCACTCAACCCTTATTTCATCACGATAAATCGCTGGGCTACAGCATGCTGCATGCCGGCCTTCCTCCACAATGGGATCGCAAGCAGGCTAAAAACCATGCCAAAGAAGTGGAAAATGTCCTGCTCAGCAAAACATATCCCGATTTTTTCAGCCATATGTACGGCGATACGCCGGCACAATGGTCAGATAAACTAAAAGGCTGGGACCGACTCCGTTTTATCACCAACTGTTTAACCCGACTGCGCTATTGTAATTCTGAAGGCGTTCTTGCACTGGATGAAAAAGGCCCACCCGGCAGTCAGGATAATGGCCTGCAACCCTGGTTCAACTGGCCGCATAGAAAAAGCAGCGATATGAATATTGTGTTTGGTCACTGGTCAACGCTGGGCGCCTACGATAGCGATGGTGTACATGCACTTGATACAGGTTGCCTGTGGGGTGGAACACTAACGGCGATGAAACTTGGAAAAGATGGGTCGCGCTATAAAATCAAGTGCCCTGGCGCACAGCGGCCTGGTTGATGCACAAATTTACACTTGAATACCTGACTAACACTGACAAAATTTCTTACCGTAGCCACGGAATAAAGAATGATAAATGCCAGAGAACACCTTTGGCACACCTGGGTTTAGTGCGTTTAATATCATGAGAAATAAGCATTACCCATAATAGCCACCGTAACCGATCACAAATTAAAAATATCTTTTCCGTGCCTTCAGTGGATTCCGTGGCCATAGAAAAAACACTATTATTAAGTTATTATTGTTTTGAAATACTTGTATGATTCAAACTGCACTGTCGCCCTGGCGGGGCTCATCTTCGCTCTAACACAACAAAGCTATAGTTCTCTGTATTCTTCTCATCCGCTTCGAATGACTCGCGACTGATTTCCAGCCAGTCGGCTGAATTGAGCTTTGGGAAAAAAGCGTCGCCATCAATTTGAGCATGCACCAACGTCAGATAAATTTTATCTATTTGATGAAGCGTTTGCTCATACAACTGAGCGCCACCCATAATCATCACTTCTTCTGCTCCGGATGCTGCGGTCAAGGCGGCTTCAAGACTGTGCACAACAGTACAATTTTCAGCAGAAAAATGGCTGTCACGTGTCAACACAATATTTAACCGATCAGGTAACGCCTTGCCAATCGACTCAAACGTCTTCCGCCCCATAATGACTGGCTTGCCAGTCGTGAGCTTTTTGAAATTCTTCAGATCGGCAGATAGACGCCAGGGCAACTGGTTATCTTTACCGATTGCCCGGTTTTCAGCCATTGCAACAATGAGGGAAATTTTCATATCTGACTCAGCCCCTTATTGAGGTTAATTATTTATAGCCACGGAAGTCACAAAATGCACGGAGTGATTTAAGCCCTTTGCACAAAATATTTTTATTACCATCAAAGCATGGAAAGCTTGATGGGTCTTTTTGTAAACGAAAAACAGGTTTTTTCCGTGTTTTCTGTGATTTCCGTGGCCATACGATTATTCGCTAAACTGCAATCGGCGCTTTAATGTGCGCATGAGATTCATAACCCACAATCTCAAAATCCTCAAATACATAATCAAAAATTGAGTCTGGCCTGCGCTGAATGACTAATCGGGGCAATGGGAATGGATCACGCCCCAACAACAAACGACTCTGCTCCAGGTGATTCTGGTAAAGATGCACATCGCCACCCGTCCAGACAAAATCCCCAACTTCGAGATCACACTGTTGGGCCACCATATGCGTTAATAAAGCATAGGATGCAATATTAAAAGGTAAACCAATGAAACTGTCGCAGGAACGCTGATAAAGCTGGCAGGATAACTTGCCATCCGCCACATAGAACTGAAAGAAGGCATGGCAGGGTGCCAGGGCCATGCGGCCTTCTTCAGCATTTTTCTGGGGGGAAACTGACTCATCTGGCAGGTCAGCGACATTCCATGCACTCACAATAATACGACGCGAATCGGGTGTGGCTTTTAATTGCTCGATGATCTGGGTGATTTGATCTATATGACGACCATCTGGTGTCGGCCAGGCGCGCCACTGGTGCCCGTATACTGGCCCCAGGTCACCTGACTCAGTAGCCCATTCGTCCCAGATAGATACACTATTATTGTGCAGATATGTCACATTGGTTTCACCTTTCAAAAACCAGAGTAACTCATGAATAATAGAACGCAGGTGCAATTTTTTTGTCGTCACCAACGGAAAACCATCTGACAGGTCAAAGCGTAATTGCCGGCCAAAAACACTGAGCGTTCCCGTTCCGGTGCGGTCACCTTTTGCCGTTCCGTTATCGAGAATATCCTGTAATAGCGCCTGATACTGCTTCATTTTTTCACACCTCTTTATTGCCGCCGCGTCTGTAAGCAAGCCACAACAGAAACATACCAAACAATACCATAGGGGCTGATAATAAATGCCCCTTTGTCACCCAGTCAAAGGCAATAAAACCAATATGCGCATCAGGTTCACGAACAAACTCAACTGCGAATCTGAATACGCCATAACAAATCATAAACACACCTGACACGGCGCGATGGGGCCGCTTTCTGGATGAAAACAGCCATAAAATAGTGAATAGTATTAGCCCTTCAAGCAGAGCCTCGTATAACATCGAAGGGTGGCGCGGCTGATTATCAACAAATGGAAACACCATCCCCCAGGGAACATCTGTTGGACGCCCCCATAATTCCCCGTTGATAAAGTTGCCTATTCTTCCTGCGCCTAAACCAAAGGGAACCAGCGGCGCGATAAAATCCGTTACCTGAAAAAATGTACGCCCGGTTTTTTTTCCGTAAAGAAACATGCCAATAAACACACCCAGCATACCCCCATGAAACGACATCCCACCCTGCCAGACTTTAAGCAGTGTCAGCGGATTATCTAGAAAATAGCTGAAATTATAAAACAGGACATACCCCAGACGGCCACCTAACACGACACCCAAAGCGCCATAGAAAATCACATCACCAATTTCTTCAGAGCGCCATGCGTAAATCGGTTTTTTTGCTCGGTAGCTGCCCAGCCACCAGGCAGCCAGAAAAGCCAGCAGGTACATCATGCCATACCAATGGACGGCCACCGGGCCAAAAGAAACAATCGCAGGATCGATATGAGGATATTGCAGCATAAGGTTTAGCTCGGTAATAGTCGGCAGAAAAATGCTTTTAGATAGGCCGTTTCTGGAATAGCAGGATGCACAGGATGATCTGGCCCCTGATGACCTCGCTCAAGAATTTGCAGCTGCCGATCCAGATGACGCGAATCCTGTAATAGAGTTTTCTGTAACTGATTTTCAGTGAGGTGCTGGGAACAGGAAGCTGAGATCAGTAGTCCGTCTCGGTTGAGCAGCCGCATACCTAATTGATTAATACGATGATAGGCCTGCTCACCCGCCTTCATGTCTTTACGCCGCTTTATAAACGCAGGGGGGTCGAGGATGACCACATCAAATTTTTCACCCTGATCCCGCAGATGACTTAATGTCTGAAAGGCATCGCCCTGTAATGTCGACAGTTTCTCTGTTACATGGTTAAGCTCAGCATTTTGTTGAACGGCATCAATAGCCGTTTGCGAACTGTCTACACAAACAACGTCACTAGCACCTTTAACTGCCGCCTGCACACCCCAGGCTCCCACATAACTGAAAACATCGAGTACACGTTTACCCTTAATATAGGCAGCCATCCGCGTTCGATTCATGCGCTGATCGTAGAACCAGCCGGTTTTCTGTCCACCTTGCAGTTGAAAACGAAATCGAACATCATTTTCAGGTAACTCTATTTCTTCCGGCAAATCCCCCAGCGTTTCTATATAACTATCCAGCCCTTCCATCTTGCGGATAGCATTATCATTTCGCAGTAATACAGCGCGAGGCCTGAATACCTTTTCCAGAGCATCGAGAATATCCTGTTTCATGTGTTCCATACCGGCCGTCGTTAATTGAACGACAAAAACATCATTGAAACGGTCGATAACCAGCCCGGGGAGACTATCACTTTCGCCATAGATCAGCCGGTAATACGGGTCTTTAAAAAGCCCTGTTCGTAATGACAAAGCAACCTTGATGCGGTGGATTATTAGTGACCGATCGAGGCAGTATTGCTTGTCACGACTGACTAGCCGAGCGCAAATCAAACTGTTTGGATTAACATACCCCGTGCCGATAAATTTACCATTATGTGTTTCAATCACAACCGCTGCACCCGGCGTATAGCTCTTCAACGGTGTTGCCACACTGTCCACTTCGTTACTGAAAACCCAGACATGGCCGGCACGCAGACGCCGATCTTCATTTTTTTTCAAGCGTAACGGGAGTAGTTCTACGGGCGTATCTATCATAGTTTTTTCACACATTTAATTTGTGACGAAGCTTACTCGCTCGCAAGCAGTGCGTCGAGCCTTGCCGGACTCTCCCGTAGCCATTCAGCCGGCCAGAGAACCAGGCGACCCCGGCGATAGGGTTGACTAAAAACACCTTCTGGCACATCGATTTTAGCCTTGCGGTCATAGACTGTCAGTACCCCGTCAGGGTGGGCTTCCAGCCACTGCATTAATACCCTATTGCTGTAAGGCAGTGAAATGACAGGCTGCTTAAGTCTCCCTGAAAAATGAAATCGCCCATGATAAGCACCCAATCGGGCAACAACAATATGATTAGATTGCAGGTCAGCAATACGCTGACTGATATTGCCCAGATCATGCGTAGGCCGTAAAACGGCCACCAGAGAAACGTGCAGCAAAATGACGAGTAATGCGGAGAACGACATGACGGTGCGAATGCGTTTAAACCGAATATCATCAAGATAGCTGCCCCCCATGATCAGTCTCGCAAAGAGCAACATGACCAAAGGCAGAATGGGTAGCAGATATTTTACCTGTTTACCGCTAACAAGACTTAACAAAACGATAGAAAATACAATTGTCACCATTAAAAATCGTGTGCCACGCTCACGCATAGCCCCAGGCAGGCCGCTGAATGATAGCCACAACCTGGGCAATAAGACCCATGGTAGGCAGAGCAAAGGAAACCAGGTCAGATAGCTCCACCAGGGGCTGCGATGAGCGAATGAATCGACGATTCGTCCTGCAGATTGCCCCCAAAATATAGCTTCCTGATACGCTGGCCCACCTTCTAGTCCTGCCGGTATTGCCCATGCAAGGGCTATCGTTGCCCCCAATCCCACACTAAACGCTGCGCGCAAATACCAGACTAGCCAGCTCAACGACGTCGTTTTAGTTAACCAGAAAGGCCCCAGAATGGCCGGAGGCAAAACAAACAACAGGATCACTGGTCCCTTCGACAGAATTCCAAACCCAATCCCCAGCGAGCATAGCAACCAACCGCTTAGGGGATAACGAGCTGCCTGTAGTAATCCAGACCAGGCGATCATTGCCATCAGTGTCAGCAATAAATCAAACTGGACCATGCTGATAAATATCAACCAGAACCAGCCGCCGAATAATAACCAGGGGATGGTTGCACGAATTTCGGTCGCCTGTGTTGGCCAAAGCTGGCGTGCAAGTAGTCGGCTCTGTAAAACAATCAGCAAGCCTGTCACAGGAGCCACTAGACGTGCAGACCATTCTTCCACGCCGGTCAGACGCCACGCTCCCTGTATCAACCAGAAATACAGCGGAGGCTTATGACTGTATGGTTCACCATTCAAATACGGCACTAGAAAATCGTTTCTTAACCACATCTCCCAGGCAACGGACAGGTAGCGGGTTTCATCTACAGCCAGTAATGGGCGAAAATACAGTTGTACGGCAATTGCCGCTGCCCCCCAGAAAAACCAGCCATAGCGATTATTGAACAACAAACTTACTCCTTGTCAGCAAGCATATTTTCTTTTTTATGTTTGTGAACAAAATAGAGGTTGCGGGTATAAATAAAAGCCCCCAACGACTGACCGACGATGAACACCGGATCACTTCTGTGGATAGCATACATCAGCAGAACAACACCACCCGCCAGGCTGAAGTACCAGAATGCTTCGGGAATGACGCTTTTTTTTTGTTTCTCACTGGCAAGCCACTGAATCAGGAAGCGAGCCGAAAACAGTGCCTGACCGGCGAAACCAAAGACAATCCATGAAAGTGAGTCTTCTGTCATTGTATAATCTCCTGTGATTGTGCATCACATTGTCGTCGGTTCAACCAGGCTTGCCCGCGTCGATCCTTCCAGTTTTGTAAATGGCTTAACCGTTTCTTACCAAGACATTTCCTTTCAATAGACCGTGATTGCTGAACCCAGCGAACACCCAGCATGTCCTCGATACCGACCCACAAGCGATTGTGTAAACCGTATTTTGTTTCACCCTTTATTCGCTCTCTATGATTAACTGGTACCGATTTTACGAGCGCACCCTGACTGATGGCCAACGCCGGTAAAAAGCGGTGCATATGATCGAAGGGCTCAAAGTGTAAAAATAACTCACGTGAAAACACCTTTAAACCACAGCCGGTATCAGGAATCCCATCACTCAGATATGACGAACGTGCCACATTGGCTACTCGTGAAGAGACTCTTTTCAAAAAGTCGTCCTGGCGATTGACGCGGTGGCCTGCCAACATTGTCTCCTGTGAAGATGCCTGATATAGATCTAACAAGCGCGGGATATCAGAAGGATCATTTTGACCGTCGCCATCCAGGGTGGCAATAACCGAGGTTAGAGCGACAGCAATACCACTGCACAATGCGGCGCTCTGCCCACATTGCTGGTCATGCTCAATCACTCGCAACCAGGTAAATTTGGCTAATGCAGCTCTTAAAACTCGCGCAGTCGAGTCGGTACTTGCATCGTCCACATAGATCACTTCGAAAGTGTCGTGCCTGCCAAATGTACTGTCAAATTCATACAGTAGCGGCAAAATATTATCTGATTCATTATGCACCGGCACGATGATAGAAAACGGCTTTTTCTTCTTCATTGCTTCCTCAGTTCGGTAGACACCACCACTATACCAAATCACCTCTGTGCAGAAACCAGCCAATCCTGTTTTCCTGGAGATAATAATTCGCCTGGCCTTCCAGCCAAAACAGGACGTTATTCCGCAGCCCGGTGATTTTCAATCATTATGTGACCTGGCACACGTTTTTACCGGAGAGAACTGTCAAGTCATTCTCAGTCCCAGCCGATCTAATCCGTAACTGTTCAAGCTGGAAACCCGCATATAAGGGATATATGCCGGTTCAGCAACTTCATACGCAACAGGTAACAGGGATAATAAATAAGGCGATATTAATGATCCAGAACCTGATCCTGTCTTCACTGCTCTTGATCCTGTCTACGAATGGGTTAGCAGCAGAGTTCAACACCTCGGTCCCTATGAAAGAGAAAAATGCCTCTACCTTCTACGTGCCCACCGAAATTAATGGCCTGGGTACTGCTGAGTTTATGGTTGATACGGGCTCCGGTTACACAACAATCAACGAACAAACCCTTGCCTCCCTGCAGCTAAGTGATAGTGCGACATATATCAAGGATTTACAGGGCATCCTTGCAAATGGACAGCGTATGATTGTCCCTGTATACAGAATCAGCAATTTGAATATCGGAGGTCAATGCAATATTCTGGATGTTGATGTGGCCGTATTCCCTGGGAAGACCCGACAAATACTGGGGCTAAGCACCTTGAAAAAAGCAGCCCCATTTATCTTCTCAATGAACCCACCTCAACTCATACTCAGTCATTGTAGCGAACAGTCAACAGAAGAAAACATTGCCCAGCTCCCCTTATCTACACTCTCCACAAACTAAAAAAGGCCCGCCAAC
This sequence comes from Gammaproteobacteria bacterium, assembly GCA_036478835.1. Taxonomy (GTDB): domain Bacteria; phylum Pseudomonadota; class Gammaproteobacteria; order DSM-19610; family DSM-19610; genus JAZGER01. The sequence continues at coordinate 19,670 of JAZGER010000019.1, forward strand.
TTTCGTTGACGAGCCTTTTTTTGCTAGTGAAACTCTAGTGAGTTACAGCAGGGGCTTCAATAGCTGGAGTCTCTACCGCAGCAGGGATTTCAGTCATTTCAAAAGCACTGAATTCAGCAGCATCCAGTTGACCATCGGCATTGGCATCAACTGTTGACCAACCATTAACCAGATCAGTATGCTCAGCAACTGTTGCTTCATCCATAGAAATCATGCCATCCGCATTGGAATCGATAGCAGCAAAGTCATCTGATGCTTTAACTTCGTCAGTCGCAGCAACGGCATCTGTCGCCACATCAGCGTTTTCAGTTGCTGCAGTCGCTTCTTCTACTGCCTCAGTCGCTTTGTCGGCAATATCTTTTCCACCCAGCATTTCAACGGCGGCATCTTTCAAAGCATCAGTTTTTGGCAATTCCAGAGCAAAGCTGGAAACTGATACCAAACTGGCAAAGAACGCAAAAACAGTAATAAGTGCACTTTTTTTCATCACAAAATCCTCATAAAATTCAAAAATTTTCTGAACACAACATCTTCAGATAAATAAACAAGATTGCAAATAGCCTGCCAACTTGTTCTATATCGAATAATACCAACGCTAATAAAAATCAGCTATAGCGATAAGATACTAATTGTGTTGCCATTTGCAGACAGAATTCGGTGATTTGCACGTATTTATGGGAATTCTCTAATATTCTGGTGAATTAATATGCCCTGGCAGATAATTTAATTCAAATCAACGGCGTAAGGCCTGAGTATGTCCAGATCGACAATTTCCAGCGCTCGCACATGGGTTCGGGTTAGATGGACTCTTGGCGCCATGCTATGTTCATGCGCTTCAAGCCAGCGGGCAGCACATAAACACCAGGTGTCTCCAGGCTGTAGCCCGGGGAAGCCAAACTGTGGCGCTGGCGTAGAAAGGTCGTTGCCCCGGAACCGTGAAAATTCCAGAAATTCACGAGTGGCTTCTATGCAAACGGTATGCGAGCCAACATCTTCTTTACAGGTATTACAAAAACTGTCTCTGTAATAACCCGTCTCCGGATCGTCTCCGCAGGCAACGAGCGACTCACCAAAAACATTGATCGATTCATCCATTCTAACACTCACTGACAATTATTTATTTAAAGCGCGCACCATTTTCCAGGGCATCGCAACTAATTTCAATCCCATCTCAATATATAGCATATACGTTGCTATTTTTCAGCCGGTAATATCGATATTCAGTATAATAAACAGGCTCATTGCGCGCCCATACACACCGCGAAATCTACATGGCTCAAACCTGGCATAACATTCTCCCAGCCGGTTGTTCTAAATCCCAGGTTACCGTATTGCCCTGGGGTAAATTCAGGTGGATCAATCGCTGCACTATCATCTATATAATATTCCCAGGATCGTATTGGTAAATCCTGCGGCAGCCCCAGGATAATAAGCATCTTTCCATGCGTACTTGCCAACTGAAACATGTTCCCCTGCTGTAAATTCAACTCACTCTCAGCCTCGCTCATCGAACCATCTACCCTGAACAGTTCATTACTCGATTCATCGACACCTGAAAATTGCAAATCCAGTACGCGCTGATTCCAGTCAACCGTCGTCACCGTTTCCAGACCTTTAAAAAATGCGCCAAGCCGAAATGGCAAATCAATTAATGTATCCATCACAAAACCGTCAGGCATCATAACGTAATCGATCATCACTGAAGGAGACTTTAGTTTCCAGAATACCCTGACACGATTTTCAGTGCGGCGGATGATGCGCAGTGGACCCTGCTTAACGGCAATTAATGTTGAGGTATAATCCAGTTGGGATCGATGAAATTTTAATACACCAAACAATCGCCCATGATGGCGAATTTTCATGGTATCAACGAGATCCTTGCTATAGTTACCCGTTTTCGGGTCGCGCCAACGAAAATCCGTTATTAGAAAGGGATGTACCGCTGAAAACCCGGCAAGGTAGGTACCGGTCTGGACAGTGTCTTCTATTGCGTTATATTTTACCGGGGGTTCGTATCCGGGAAAATCCTCACTACGCCCATTAAAAACATAAACCCACTGATCACGGCCCTGTTTTCCTGCCGGCACACTCACTTCAGCGAGTATTTGCACATTGTGCCTGTATTCTTTGTAACGATCTCCAGCTAGCCGATTGAGGATACTCAGCTCATCGTTGTTATCGAACAGTGCATTTTTATCCTCCGAAAAATCAAAACTGCCTTGTTTGTCTCTGCGATCAATCTGGAAAACGACTGACTGAAAACGTTTCCCATTCCAGCGTTTGATTGACAGGTGATTAATCGGAAATCCAGAGAGTGCAGGTAGCTGATCTCCCTGCAGGACAAACAGCTGATTTTCCGACGCACAGGTTTGTGCAAGCGTAAGGCTCATGGAAAATGCATTGAGGACAAACAACAGGCAGCCCATTAAAAGTCGTCGCCGAACTGCGTTAGCTCCATTCATTCGGAAGAGGCTATCACCAGAGACAAACCGGACATTCGCGCCCTTTACAGAAATTGTTCAGTCGCCGCCATGATACCAGCCGTGGAAAAAAGGTTCGCAAACTGTTTTTGCCACAACCCCTTATCACCAAAACGAAACGGTTGTGCCAAAACTGTCCTGGTAGCGCCGCTCAAATTCAGCGCGGGTAAACTGATGATTTTGCGTGCCGTGTTTTTCAATCTTGATCGCCCCCATCAACGCTGCGATCCTTCCAGTCGTTGGCCAATCCAGATCCTTCATTATTCCGTATAACACCCCTCCACGATAAGCATCTCCGCAACCGGTCGGATCATTAAGCTCACCCGTCTTCGCCGTTGGAATTTGAATTTCCTTTCCATTCGTATAGATACTCGACCCTTTACTACCACGGGTAACAATCAAGGCTTTAACATGACTGGCAATCTCTTCAGGCGACCAACCAGTTCGATCCTGCAAAACCTGTGATTCATAATCATTCACACAAATCCAGGTTGCTTGCTCAATAAAGATTTTAAAATTATCTCCATTGAAAAGGGGCATTGCCTGACCGGGATCGAAAATAAAAGGGGTATCTGCTGCCACGAACTGAGCCGCATGGTCAATCATGCCCTGACGACCATCAGGTGAAACAATACCGATAGTCACTCCCTGCACGTCACTCACTTTCGCTTCATGCGAAAAATCCATCGCACCAGGATGAAAGGCAGTGATCTGGTTGTCATCCTGATCTGTAGTAATAAAAGCCTGCGCTGTATAGGTGCCAGATTTCGTATGAATATGGGTTCGAGCAATATCATGCTGATCAAACCACTTTGCATAAGGCTCAAAATCATCGCCAACCACGGCCATTGGTACAGGGTCACCGCCCA
>JAZGER010000020.1:0-15516 GCA_036478835.1 Gammaproteobacteria bacterium
GCACGACATCAAGCGACTATTTTCTGCGGGACGTCGACCTTCCTGCGCCTGTACACTAAAAACAGGCGCGTTCACCCGCTAATGCTCGACTCTTTGCGCATCATTGTAGCTGGCGCAGAAAAACTGAATCCAGCCGTGCGTGATGCCTTTAAACTGAAGTTCAATAAAACGATTTACGAAGGCTATGGTGCGACAGAAACCACCCCCGTTGCGAGCGTGAATATTCCAGATCAGCTTGATACCCGCTACTGGAAGCCACAGCTTGGTAATAAACCTGGCACAGTCGGTATGCCCTTGCCCGGCACCAGTTTTAGAATTGTTGATCCGAACAGCCTTGAAGAGCTCTCTGTCGGAGAAGATGGACTTATCCTGATCGGGGGCACTCAAATTATGCTGGGATACCTCAACGCCCCAGAGAAAACAGAGGCTGTGATTGTCGAACTGGATGGACTGCGCTGGTATAAAAGTGGTGACAAGGGACACCTGGATACAGATGGGTTTCTGAATATCGTCGATCGTTATTCGCGCTTCGCCAAACTCGGCGGTGAAATGATCAGCCTGACATCGGTAGAAGACCAGACTCGCCACATTCTTGAAGAACCCGAAATGGAGCTCGTCGCCGTTAACCTGCCGGATGATAAAAAAGGTGAACAAATTATTCTGCTGATTGAAGATATTGAATCAGCGGATGGTTTACAGAAGTCACTGCAACAGGGTGGGCTGAATCCCCTGGCGATACCCTCAAAAATCTTTGCAGTCGATGCCGTGCCTAAGCTGGGCAGTGGAAAGACCGATTTTTCTGCCAGCAAGAAACTGGCAATGCAGCTGTTAACCAGTTAAATAGACTGACTAAGAGAAACCTCTGTCACCACTCCGTTATCAGCATACTGCTGCTTGATTACAGATAAGATAGACCGCGCCGTTGCATCGGATGCCCTCATTCTCATGACCAGGCTGAAATTATGCAGCTCTGCCTCTTCCTCGCTATCAGCCTGCATACTGAAATCCAGGGCCAGCTTGCCTTCTTCCTGATCATCGGTCTTGTTTTCTATCTCTTCTGTTGAGGCAACGGCAGGCGCGGCGTCAGCGCGAAATGATTCCAGGCGTTGATCGATAATACGACTCAACTCATCACTCGATAGCGCAAGCAACATACCTCTGTCTTGAAATGCTGGTTGATATGCAACCGCAAGACTATCAAGAACAAGAGCATTATTAATAACCAAAACCGCTTTTTCCTTAATCGCCTGCTCGATATTCGCAGAAAGTTCAGCAGCAGCCTTATCCATCGTACTAAGGCTGGTTTTTCGTTTCATGGCTTCCTTAACCTGATGACGGTCAAGAAAAATGGCATGATCGATCAGCTTGAAATCAGCGCCCTGTTCATCGATCATGCGCTGTATTGTTTCCAGCGTGCGATCAATCACTGCACTTTTAATCTCATTCTTGCGCTGCTTAATCTGACGCTCCAGTGTCAACCTTGCCTGCCGCGCCTTCTCTGAAACTTCGTCAATCGATGCAAATAATGTCTGAATATCAGACGCCTGCTCCAGCGCTGATTTTTTTGCTTTTTTCAGCGCTTTTTCTGCCGACTTCAACTGCTTGACAAATTTAACTGCAGAGGCAAAGTCTGCATCCGTCGTGAGATTCGTTTTGACAGCCTGAATCTTCTCAATGACACTCTGTTTCCACTCATTAAAATTTGAGCTGGTAATCTCACCGGTCAAGCTAATGCTAAGTTCGTTCATATATTGCCCCTCTTTTTTGAAAAGATACCAGATAAACCGTCACAAAATCCAGCCACAGCTTTTACTCAAATTAGCTCAATAAAAAACGCCGCAGTCTGCGGCGTTTTTTATTGTCGATAGTTTTCTCTGCTTACAAAATGTAAACAAAGATAAACAAGCCCAACCAAACAACATCGACAAAGTGCCAGTACCAGGCAACCGCTTCGAAACCAAAATGCTCATCAGGGCTAAAATGCCCTTTCATACAACGGAAAGCAATAATTAACAGCATGATCGTCCCTATGGTCACATGCATACCGTGGAAGCCGGTTAACATGAAAAAGGTAGACCCGTAAATACCGGTACCGAGTGTCAGGTTCATGTGCTGGTATGCTTCGGCATATTCTTCAACCTGGAAAAACAGGAAAAATGCACCTAACGCAGCAGTCGCAAGCATCCAGAACACTAACTTGGTACGATCCTGCTTTTTCAACGCCCAATGTGCCAGCGTGATTGTTATACCACTGGTAAGAAGTAATAGCGTGTTAATCGCGGGCAAGCCCCAGGCACCCATTTTTTCATATGCCCCACCCACGTTACCCGGACCATTCGTCGGCCAGGCATTTTCAAAACCCTTCCACAGCAAATCATTAGTTACTGCATCAGCGCCTCCTAACCAGGGCACTGAAAATTGACGAGCATAAAAAAGCGCGCCAAAGAAAGCAGCGAAGAACATCACCTCGGAAAAAATGAACCAGCCCATTCCCCAACGAAAGGAACGATCAACCTGATCATTGTATGCACCGTTTTCACTTTCGTTAATAACAGTTCGAAACCAGCCGAAAACCATGAACAGAGTAATGGCAAAACCAACCATCATCATGGTTGAACCAATACCTGATCCATTTAAAAAATTTGCGGTTCCCACCAGCATTGTGGTTAAGCCAATCGAGCCAATAATAGGCCAGCTTGTCCCGTGCGGAACGTAATAGTCACCCTGAGTTTCACTCATTCCTCAATCCTCATTTGCGATATTATATTTGAATTAGTTTGTTTGTTTTTGTCGAAAAACGTGTATGCCAGTGTCAGCTCATTCACCTCTTTCGGCAAGCCCTTATCTACTGAAAAAATCAGCGGCATATCCCTGCCTTCTCCCGCCTGAAATAATTGCTCGGTAAAGCAGAAACATTCCGTTTTTCTGAAATACTTCGCGGCCTTTCCAGGTGCCACACTTGGTATGGCCTGCCCCGTCATTGCTACTTCGGTTGTGTTTTTGGCATAAAAACTGGTTTGGTACGTCTTACCCGGATGCACTTCCATTCGTGCAACCACAGGTTTGAATTCCCAGGGCATCTGCTCATTCACTAATGCAACAAATTCCACCATCACCGTTCGACTGTAATCTGGCTCTGTATCCACTATGGCTGCTCGAGCGGATGTGGTTTTGCCGTTTAACCCTGTGATGTCACACAGCACACCGTACAAAGGAACTAACGCGAAAACAAAACCAAACATACCCAATACAATATAGAGCAACCGCTTAACCAGCCGTTTATTGGCAGCCTGTATTGGTGACTCAGCCACTACAACATTCCGTTAGCTGTCATGTAAATGAACCCGGCAAAAAACGCAACAGCCACCAATGCCAGGCCGAGCGCGAGACGGATATTGCCTTTTTTTCTTGCTGAGTCTGTCATGATTTATATGAAGCAGCCACTCATGAGTGGCTGCAATACCTCTTATTTGATGTGAGGTGCCACGGTGAAACTGTGGTACGGCGGTGGAGAAGATAGTGTCCACTCCAGGCCGTCAGCACCTTCCCAAACCTGGTCAGTCGCTTTTTCACCGCCACGGATTGTCTGAATGACAATGTAGACAAACATCACCTGCGTTAACCCGAACACAAATCCACCCAGGCTTGAAATCATATTAAACTCGGCGAACTGGATAGCGTAGTCAGGGATACGCCGTGGCATACCCGCCAGTCCCAGGAAGTGCTGAGGGAAGAACAAAACATTGACTGAAATCGTTGATATCCAGAAATGCCATTTGCCCAGCGTTTCGTTGTACATGTTACCCGTCCATTTCGGTAACCAATAATACGCAGCTGCCATTATGGCAAATACAGCGCCAGTCACGAGTACATAATGGAAATGTGCAACCACAAAATACGTATCGTGGTACTGGAAATCGACCGGTGTAATGGCGAGCATCAAGCCAGAGAAACCACCCACAGTAAACATCACGACAAAACCAATCGCAAACAACATAGGGGTTTCGAATGTCATCGAGCCTTTCCACATGGTGCTGACCCAGTTAAAGACTTTCACACCCGTTGGAACAGCGATCAACATCGTTGCATACATAAAGAAGAGCTCACCGGTCAACGGCATGCCCACGGTAAACATGTGATGCGCCCAAACGATAAACGACAGGAAGGCGATTGAAGCGGTTGCATACACCATCGAGCTATAACCAAAGAGTGGCTTACGTGCAAAGGTGGGGATTATTTGCGAAACAATTCCAAAAGCAGGCAGGATCAAAATATACACTTCAGGATGACCAAAGAACCAGAAAATATGCTGGAACATGACCGGGTCACCACCACCTGCTGCATTAAAGAAAGAGGTGTCAAAGAAGCGGTCCGTTAAAAGCATGGTAACCGCACCCGCTAACACCGGCATCGTTGCGATTAATAGATAAGCAGTGATTAGCCAGGTCCAGACGAACAATGGCATTTTCATTAACGTCATGCCCGGCGCTCGCATATTAACAATCGTCACGATCACGTTGATTGCCCCCATGATGGATGAAATCCCCATTAAGTGAACTGAGAAAATCAAAAACGGGAAAGCATTACCTGTTTGCAATACCAGCGGAGGGTACATCGTCCAGCCACCGGCTGGTGCACCACCGTCCATGAAGAGCGTACTGAGCAGCATGGCAAAAGCAAAAGGCAGTATCCAGAAACTCCAGTTATTCATTCTTGGCAACGCCATATCTGGCGCGCCAAGCATCATTGGGATCAGCCAGTTGGCCAAACCAACAAATGCAGGCATAACCGCACCAAAGATCATGATTAGCGCGTGCATTGTCGTCATGGAGTTAAAAAACTGCGGGTCGACAAATTGCAACCCAGGCTGAAATAACTCAAGACGAATAATCATCGCCATCGCCCCACCCAGCATAAACATCGCCAGAGAGAACAATAGATAGAGTGTTCCTATATCTTTGTGGTTAGTCGTAAATATCCAGCGGGACAAACCGGTAGGATGTTCTTCGTGATGCTCATCATGTGCAACTGTTGTACTCATTATTTATCTCCACCCCTTACCGGGCTGCTTTAATTTCAGACGGCTGGATTATGTCCCCAGCATCATTTCCCCAGGCATTACGCTCATAGGTTATGACAGCGGCCAGATCAACATCTTTTAGTTGCCCGGCATAAGCTGCCATTGCTGTTCCTGCCTTACCATTCATAACTATATCTACATGCGCATGCATTGGGCCTGTCGCAACGGCACTACCCACAAGGCCAGGGAATACGCCCGGCAAACCCTGCCCGTTAGCCTGGTGACAGGCGCCACAGTTAGTGTTGTAAACGGATTCGCCACGCGCCATTAAATCTGTTTTAGACCATTCCTTATCTGCTGCAGCGTTATCCGCATCACTGGCGGTTTTCTGAGTAGTGAGCCATTGCTGGTAATCCACATCATTTTTTGCAACAACAACGATTGGCATAAAGCCGTGATCCTTACCGCATAGCTCTGCACACTGTCCTCGGTAGGTCCCTTCTTTTTCTACCTTAAACCACATTTCGTTGACAAAGCCCGGGATTGCATCCTTCTTACCGCCTAGCTCAGGCACCCACCAGGCATGAATCACGTCACTCGCTGTAATCGATAGACGGACCTTTTTATTGATTGGAACAACCAGAGGGTTATCAACTTCCAGCAAGTAGTGCTCACCTTTCTCTTCAGTTCCCACGACTTGCTCACGCGGTGTCGATAAGGATGACAGGAAGCTGACGTCTTCACCCAGATAATCGTAACCCCATTTCCATTGGTAACCCGTCACCTGTATGTTGATATCAGAGTCAGAGACATCTTCCATCGCCACCAGTGTTTTGGTTGCAGGAATGGCCATGAAAACCAGGATAATGAAGGGTACGACAGTCCAGATAATTTCGACCGTTGTACTCTCATGGAACTGCGCAGCTACCGCACCTTTAGATTTGCGATGATTGATTACCGACCAGAAAATAGCGCCGAAAACGACAACACCGATGGCCACACATATCCACAGAATCAACATATGCAGGTCGTAAACTTCTCGACTAATCGGGGTAACACCCCGCGTGAGATTTAAACCATACTCTGCAAAGGCTCCCGTCGAGCCGAATAACGCTGACAAACCCGCTATGGAAGCCAGCTTTTGTTTCATTTTTGGTACCAGCATGCCAGTATCTCTCCTTACGCAAAATTTAAGTTAATTATAATATTTTCAGTCGGCAACCTGCACTCGCAAAGCATTCTCAAGATTGAATGCTAATTGCTCGCGCTCGGCAGCTGTCAGGCAATTGCCTATTTCTACATCTTTGCCGTGGGATCGAATAAACAATCTCGGCGAATACCAACTTCCCGCGTGTTCCAGTACAACGCTCGCCCATGCTCGCTGAAAAATCACAGCAGAACTCGCTTCGGCCAATGAATCGAATACGGTGATTTGGTCTTCACTCACCTCGACAACCTGCCAGTACGCACACCGATGAGCTACTTTATATAGTGCAATGCCCAACACCAGCATTTCCAGCCCAGCAAATGGCAACACAGGCCACGCACCATTTAACACGCAGAAGATCGCGATTGTGAACGACACAAACACCATCCCCAGATAAAATCGCACCGCATCTTTCCAGCTCAATGAGCTATTAGGCCGAATCAAAAAACGATTGGCAGATGCGGTCCCTACCGTCTCAGTAGAGACCATAAGACCTCCTAATGATCAGGCGGCATCGGGCAGGGATGCTAGCGCACTAATATATAGCAGCATAATAAAATTTGACCTTAATCAATATAAGTTATTTTAATGTGAGAAAATAATCGTTTGCTAATATTGAATGAGTTCAAACCAACCAGGTTCGATTTCTGCTTACTCTATCAGGGTTTAAAACGACATTGCTCTTTTTACAGAGCCGCCGTGGCATCCCTCGGATCGTGAAATTGCCTGAGCCAACATCGATAAACCTATAAAATTTTAGACAAAAGTATACCGCAAAGCTAACAAACGACGCCGGCTCCCTGCCCGCCTGTTTGCCCCCACCCAAGATCAAGTAACAACGGCGCATCAATGCGCTGCTTTAAATCGGCAATCTGACTCTCCACTTTTTCGCAGTGCGGATCGACCCTGTTGGCCACCCAGCCATGGAAAACCAGTCCCTGGCTAGCCATCGACTGAACGGTCAGCAATGCGTGGTTGATACACCCCAGCCGAATCCCCACAACAAGAATGACCGGCAGCTGTAGCAGCTTCGCCAGATCCGCTATCGTTTGCTGCTTGTTCAAAGGCACTAACCAGCCGCCAACACCCTCTACCACGACACTATCGCCAGCGTCGCAACAACGCTGAAAAGCCGGCAATATTCTGTCAAGGTCGATGATTGTCTGTTCCTGGTCAGCAGCCAGGTGTGGGGCAATTGCCGGTTCAAACGCGTAAGGATTGATATCCTCGTAGGGTAATCGCACATTAGAGGCCGCTATCAGTTGCAAAGCGTCCTCATTTCTCAAACCTTCCGCCGTTCTCTGACATCCACTGGCAACCGGTTTCATACCAACCACATTTTTTCCTGCGGCAATCAGTTGTTCGATTAACAGGACGCTGAACCAGGTTTTCCCTACACCGGTGTCAGTCCCCGTTATAAAATATCCAGGTGATTCCATTAGCGCTCCAGACTGACCCGGACACCACTTTCCGGCACCCAGGCATGTCCATTAACAATCTCGTAAGTCGCGGGCAGCAGAGCATCCGAACGGTATTGCTCGTAAGCATCGATAACAGCTTGCAACCGCTGCTTACCGGTCAACCCATGGCGCCGCCCGGCATTGATATTATGTGCACCCAGTTGTTTGAGGTCTCGCATGAGCTGATTCACCGATTCATAGGTCATCGTTAACCTTTCAACATCCATCACAGGTTCAGCAAAGCCCTGCCGCAACAGGGCATCACCAATATCATGCATATCCAGAAAAGCATTCACATGCGTATCGTTATCCACCGCCGCCCAACTCCGCCGCAACTCAATTAAGGTATCGGGACCAAAGGTGGTAAAAATCAGTAAGCCGCCAGGTTTCAACACACGCTGGCACTCCTGCATTGCCCGATCAAAATCCCCACACCATTGCAACATCAGACTGGAAAAGATCAGATCAAAACTGTTCTCTTGAAAGGGCAGAGATTCCGCATCGCCACAGGTGCATTGCGGCCTGCGTAGCCAGCGCCCACGCCTGCGTGTATGACTTAACATGGCTTCAGAAATATCGCAGCCCACCACGCTAGCGCCTCGATACCGAGTCAATAACGCCTCGGTCGCGCGTCCCGTACCGCAACCCAGATCCAGCACGGCTTTGGGCTGCAACCTCACCAGATCAAGGCGCTCTAGCAGGCGCCGTTCTACCTCGTACTGCAAAACAGCCACAGCTTCATAATCATCTGCCGCCTTGCTAAACGAATGACGTAGCAACTTTTTATCTATTTGAAACTCTTCTTCCACGATCTGTTCCCGTTAATTAAACCAGCGCAGGATTTGCGACAGACATTCATTGGCATGTGAAATAAAAGGCGCATGCCCGGCATCGTCGATAATATAAATATCGTCCACACCGGACAGGCAATTCGCAGCAGCAAAGGGCACTAATGTATCTCTCGCACCAGATAACCAGTACACCGGTTTTTCCGTGCTGGCGATGAGCGCCCGATAATCTGTTGATCGTAATAGTTCCAGCGCAGCACGCAATGCGCGTGAATCGGGCGATGGCTTTTCCAATAGATGACTCTGCAAGGATTTCAATGTAGCACGCGCCCTGCGACTTCCCGTTACCTGCAGCGCAAGAAAACGTAATAGCACTTTTTCAAAGTCGTTCTCCAACTCATCAGCAAAACCGGAAAACACATCAAAGTCCACCGCCGAGTCCCAACCTGGCTTGCGTATGAAACAGGGATTAGAGGCCAGCAACAATAAACGCTTAACTCGCTCTGGATGCTGATCGATTACACCTGTCGCAACCAGACCACCCAGCGACCAGCCAATCCAGTCGGCTTTCTCAGGCGTCACGGCAACGACCGCGTTCACCCAGGATGCAAGCGTTATTTGATTCATGTAAGGACTCTTCCCGTGACCGGGCAAATCAACGTTGTAAACGGTAAAATGCGTCTCCAGATCCTCTAGAAAATCACGCCAGATTCCGCCATGCAAACTCCAGCCATGCAACAAAACCAACGCAGGACCACTACCCTGAATGCTGACATACAGGCTCACACGACTGTCTCTGCCGGAATATTTCCACACTGAATCAACGTATCCAGTAAACGGTCTACGTCGGCAAAACTGTGCTTTGCCGAGAAGGTAATACGCAGACGCGCCTCACCTTCGGGGACGGTAGGGGGGCGTATTGCACTCACCAGTAAGCCTGCGCTTTTCAGGCGCTCGCTCAACGCAAGGGCTTGATTCGCACTGCCTGTCAACAAAGGCTGTATCGCAGTCGTAGACGGGTATAAATTCAGATTATTCGTTAGTGCGGTCACTCGAAAATATTCAACGAGCTTACCCAGGTGCAGCCGCGCCTCATCCGCTTCTTTTAACACACGCAACGCTGTTAGTGTTGCCCAGGCCTGAGCCGGAGGTGTCGCCGTCGTATAAATGTAAGTTCTTGCTGACTGTATCAAGGTTTCAATAAGGTCGTTGGAGCCGGCCACAAAAGCGCCAGAAATTCCGCAGGCCTTACCGAGTGTTGCCATTAAAATAACACGAGGGTCCACATCACCCAGCTGACTGAGGCTGCCCTGACCCGCCTCGCCCAGAACGCCAAAGCCATGCGCATCATCAACCAGTAACCAGCTATCGTTACGCTTCGCGGTGTCGAGCAAGGCAGGCAGATCAGCCTGGTCACCATCCATACTGAATACCGCATCTGTTGCAATCAGCCGTCGACCGCAATTTTTTCTTCGTGCCAGAACCCGGCGCAGTGAATCCATATCGTTATGTCGGTATCGCAATAACTGCGCACCACTCAAACGCGCGCCATCCAGCAGAGAAGCATGATTCAATCGGTCTTGAATGACGCAATCCGAGCGACCAACTAATGAATCAATAACACCCAGGTTTGCCATGTAGCCGGTCGAGAACAGCAACGTACGCGGCTGCCCTACAAATTCAGCCAGCGCTTCTTCGAGCGCCTGATGTGCATAGCTATGACCGGTCATTAAATGTGCGGAACCGCTACCCACACCAAACCTGTCCAGACCTTCTTTGTAGGCAGCGACAATCTCCGGGTGATTGGCTAACCCCAAATAGTCGTTACTGCAAAAGGACAGGTAATCCCTCCCCTCGATTTTCAGATGAACAGATTGGGGAGATTCAACCGTGTTGCGCTGGCGGTATAACGATTGCTCATGGCGCCGGGTTAACGCCTGCGTCAAATCTGGCATAACGTTCAGGCTGGATGCAAACCAAGACGCTCAAATAGTTGCTGATCATGCTGCGTATCGGGGTTATCTGTCGTGAGTAATTTCTCACCATAGAAAATCGAATTGGCGCCCGCAAAAAAGCACAATGCCTGTAATTCATCCGACATTTTCTCTCGACCTGCCGAAAGGCGTACATGCGAGGTCGGCATCAAAATACGCGCGACAGCAATGGTGCGCACAAACTCAAACGGGTCGAGGTCGGATTCCTCTGCTAACGGCGTTCCTTCCACTTTGACAAGTTCGTTAATGGGGACACTCTCAGGATGCGGCTGCTGGGTTGCCAGCGCTTGCAAAAAAGATGCCCTGTCCTGGCGAGATTCACCCAAACCTACGATGCCACCGCAACACACTTTCATGCCTGCATCACGCACATTTCCTAATGTATCAAGGCGATCCTGGTAGTGGCGCGTTGTAATAATTTCACTATAAAACTCTGGTGAGGTATCAAGATTATGATTGTAATAATCAAGCCCGGCAGCGTTTAAGCGCTGCGCCTGATCCTGATCGAGCATCCCTAGCGTCATACAGGTTTCCAGCCCTTCGTCGCGAACCCTCTCAACCATTTCGAGCACACGTTCAAAATTCTTGCCTCGCGGATTGCGCCAGGCCGCCCCCATACAAAAACGTGAAGCGCCTGCTGCTTTCGCGTCTTTCGCCGCGCTCACAACATCTTCAATAGCCATCAATGATTCCGGCTCAACCGGTGCATCATAGTGCACACTTTGTGGGCAATAGGCACAGTCTTCCGGGCAACCACCAGTTTTAATACTTAATAATGTGCTTACCTGAACTGCATTCGGATCAAAATTCTGTCTATGCAGCTGTTGCGCCTGAAACAACAAATCATTAAATGGCAGGGCAAACAGAGACTCGATTTCCTCTCTGGCCCAATCGAATTTTTGCACGTCACACTTAGTTTTTTCTTTCAGCAAATTGGCAGGGCTCATCATTTTTTACACCGACTCAGTTTCAGGATCATTAATAACAACATCACGCCAGGTATCTTTACTGATCTTTATCAGATCAGAAACTGACCAGGGAATAAGTAACAAACCAGCGCAGCCCCAGGCAATCAGATAATACATCCAGCCGCCTCCTGGAATAAACGTCGCCGCCGCCACAAAAAATCCGCTGACACCGTAAAAACGGTAAGCCGCCTTTTGCGTATAGTCGCCCACTTTTTCATTGGGGTGATGACGGTTCATCGCATAGACCACCATTGAGACGCCAAACCACAACATCCCCAAAGGGATCGGCAACAAAATAGCAATAATATTACCAATATTAAACATTGCCGCGGACTGCCTGGCCTGCTTGCCAGTAACGATCTTTGTATTTTTTCGGTCGAGCATCAAACACCCTTTACGCGTATTATTGGCAAAGGACTATGCGCAGGAAGCGCTTTGTTGTCAACTCAAGGATTGAGATATGGTTTACAACTGGCTAAAAAATGCCCGCTATTTATTGTATCCAGGCGAATGCCGCCTTTGCCTGAGTAAAGCGTTGAATGGACTGGAGCTTTGCTCGCAGTGCCTGGCGGACTTACCCACCATCGATTTCGCCTGCCGATCCTGCGCTCGCCCTCTGTCTTCAGGTGCTGGAGAAACTTGCGGGAAATGCCTTCAATCTACTCCTGCTATCACGCGCTGTTTTTCCCTATATGCCTATCAGTACCCGGTAGACGGCATTGTGCAACGCATAAAATTTCGCCGCGATCTTGCACTGATTCATAGCATGGGAGCTCTTATGGCAAAACACATCATTGATCAAAACCAGGCTCAGGCAGATGTAATACTCCCTGTGCCACTGCATCGCAAAAGACTGTTTACTCGAGGGTATAATCAATCGATAGAACTGGCTCGGCCGATTCAAAACGCCACGGGAATCCCCATCGACAACACTCTGTGTAAACGGATAATACACACCGAAGCACAGTCTCTGCTGCCCGCATCGCAACGAAGAAAAAACATACGAGGTGCATTTAAAATAGCGCGAAAAATCGACAATACACATATCGTCATTGTCGATGACGTCATGTCAACCGGCAGCACCCTGAATGAACTTGCCAACGCGCTGCTCAAAGCAGGTGCCAGGCAAGTTGATGCCTGGGTGCTTGCCCGAAGCGTTTTTCATTAAAGAACTGCACAATCTCACTTGCGTCAGTCACGTATCATCCTACCTTCTAGTTCAAATACATCCCGACATCCAGTGCGTTACGCACCTGACCGCATTGAAGCACAGACACGGAAATTGGTTGACTAATCGTTAGAATTTTCAACCAATCCGAAAAAAGGCCGCCATAAAGGCGGCCTTTTTACAAAACATACAGACGTTAATTTCCGCTATAAAAAGACTGCCCGGCATACTCGATACCCTTACCCGAGCTCAGCGTTCCTTTTGCGCTCACCAGATATTTATTCGTCCCTGCGTTAACTGGACTTGTTGCGGAGCAGCTTCTGGTTTCACCCGGCTGAATCACACCAATCACACAGGCGTCGTACCAGTCAGCCAGGGTTGGAAGCTTTTTACGCGCAGAGATACGAACATCTTTCAATACTGCCTGACCGGTGTTCTTAACCTGGTAAACCCAATTCGCTCTTGAACCCGTCGCTAACACAGGACCAGGCTTATCCGTTGACTGGCCATTAATGAGCGATTGCAAATGCAAAGACGCATTTGTTGATCCGCCTCCGCCACTACCGCCGGAACTACTGCCGGTATAAAAAGCATCTGATGAATCTTGCGCCAGATCATTGCCTGATTTGCCTTGTGCAGTCACAAGATATTTATTGACCCCATCAGCAACCTGTGTCGAGTAACTGCAGCTTGCGGTAGCTCCCACCTGTAATTTTCCAATGGTACAGGCCGTCACCCAGCTCTCCAGAGCTGGTAATTTTCTACGGATGGATACCTGAACATTATCCAACACCGCACTGCCAGTATTGGTCAGTGTGTAACTCCAGTTAGCCGTTGCTCCTGTCGTCAGTATCGGGCCTGGTTTCGCGAGCGATTTACCGGTAATAAACGTTGATAGCTGTAGCGCGGGAGTTCCAGTAGAACCTCCGCCTGAGTTCCCCCCTGTACTTTCTGAATAATACGCATTCATCGCATCCTGAATCACTTCACCAGAATCAATAACGCCGCGCACATTGACTAGAATATTATGATTGCCCTGCTCCGCTACCCCTTCTACTCGACAAGATTTGGTTGCGCCTGCAGACATCTCACCAAGGATGCAGACTTCCTGCCAATCACCTAATGACGGCGCTTTCTGGCGAATATAAACACGAACATTATTCACTTCCGTATCGCCATCATTCTTAACGGAATACTTCCAGGAGGCTGCGGCTCCCGGAGATAACGTCTGGCCCGGACTAGCAACAGACGTTTCATTTAATGTCGTTTCGAGTGCCAATGATGGCGTATTACCCGTTGTTCCACCACCTGTGTTTCCGCCCCCGGTATTCCCACCACCCGAGCCGCCACCGCTGCCGGGGGCATTAACCAGAATCAAACCATCATAAGCAGGCAATGTAACGCGCGAAGTAGCCGTACCATTATTGACGCCATCCTGCGTTCCAAGGATGCGTTGATAGGCTTTACCCAGATCAATTGTCTTCGAGCTCGGCGAGCCGTTAACAACGACGACACCCTGATCGAACTCTCGCTTGAATACGTTAACATTTCCCTGGAACAGATAAACAGAGTCAATCCACACAGCAGAATTTTCGCGCCCTACCAGAAAGCGAATCTGCGCATCCCCGGTACGGTTAGGCTTAATCGTCATGATTCGACGCTGCCATTTTGGACCTGTCAGGAAACGCTGGCGTTGATTTCCAACCTGGGCAAATACTTCTCGCACAGCGGATGACTTAATTGAAAAGGCTAAGGTATATTCTCTATCTTTGACCATGTAAGCAGATGGGCCATCAGCTCTTGCCAGGTACGCATCACTTTTAAAGGTATTCATTGCCGAAATTTTCAGCGAAGCGGAACCATCTTTTTTCGTACTGGTATCCCGACTGACACTCACAGAGTCACCCGTCCAGTCACCCACATTTGATTCGAACTCACTGTTCGATATGAGTGATTTTGATTTAGAGTAATCACTATCATTATAGATACGCTGGAAACCGCCTTTGGGACTACCTAACCAACCCAGATTAGAGCGTACTGCCACTTCGTTACCACTTTGTCCTGAAACAGCTTTGCCATAGGTTGATGAACCACTACGTACGTCAACGGCATATTCGTCATACCAGGGATCAGGGTAGGTTGGGGTATTTTCCTGGCCATAGTAACCGTCGCCCATTAATGCCAGACTTAAGCCAAATCGGAACGGCTTATTATCAGGCGCATGACCATGCGTTGGGTATTGCCTTGTAGACTGCTTGTTTAAAACATGCGTGTGCAAAGGGCCATCACTGTAATGCTTTAAGGAAAAGATGTATTTTCCAAATAGAGAGTCGACTTCATTATATTGAGGGGAACCGCCAAAGCCGCCAACCCAACCTTCGATCTGTGTGCCACTGAGCGAACCAAACCCACGTGAATTTTTCGTTCCAGCGATAATCACATAATTAGGGAATGCATTACGGACTTTGGTATAAAAACCATCCATACCCGCGCCCCACATATTGAAGCCTGCGGATGTAATGCCGTGATCCACGACAAGGTCGTTATTCACATCACTGTTCTTTCTTTCTATCTCAAAGTAAAAATCTACGTCAAACAAAATACCCGTCACTTTGACATTGCGACTGATTCCTTCTCTGTCTTTCTTGATATTACTCTTGAGGAAATTCGCCATCACCGTGCTTATCACTTGTCCATTACCGTCTTTTGGACACGCGGTGCTGAGATTGTAGGACCAGTTCAAAGGGTGATTTCCGCCCTGACCCAATACGTGCTGTGCAATGATAGACCCACTAGCATGTGACACTGCAGAGGATTTATAGCCTCTCTGCAGCGTTAAAGTTGAACCATTCTTTGCAGTAATTTTGGCATGCTCTGCATTATTGAACGAAGCTGCCGGGGCATTGTAAAG
>JAZGER010000021.1:0-6744 GCA_036478835.1 Gammaproteobacteria bacterium
AAAAAAATTTAAGTAAAATTCCAGACAGGTATGTGTTGAGCTGCGACACTCCGAAATCTGGATTCATTTAGAAGCCGGTATTTTACCCGGTGACTGTGAACCGGTAAACCCGGCTGGTTATGATAGAGT
Organism: Gammaproteobacteria bacterium; assembly: GCA_036478835.1. Classification (GTDB taxonomy): domain Bacteria; phylum Pseudomonadota; class Gammaproteobacteria; order DSM-19610; family DSM-19610; genus JAZGER01. The sequence continues at coordinate 130 of JAZGER010000021.1, forward strand.
TAAGTTATCCATTGAGGCTAGCCCAAAGCGAACCATGAATCCAAGTAACATACCCAATCTTCTGACAATTGCGCGTATTTTGCTGGTAGCGCCGATTGTCTGGTTGTTATTGGATCAGCAGTTTGGCATGGCGTTGACGCTGTTCTTTATCGCCGGTGTCTCTGATGGTCTGGATGGCTTTCTGGCAAAAAAGATGCACTGGGAAAGCTGGCTGGGGACATTGCTGGATCCGATCGCGGACAAGCTGTTATTAATCTCTTCCTATGTGACGCTCGCCTGGCTAGGGTTTTTACCAGTTTGGCTCGTGGTATTGGTTTTGCTGCGGGATTTGATCATTGTCATCGGGGCGACGGCCTACTATTTCCGGATTGAAAAAGTTGAAGCGGCACCCACAATCGTGAGTAAGCTAAATACCTTATTGCAGATCCTTCTGGTGTTGTTGGTGATTGCTGGACAGATCATATCTACGCCAGTGGGTAGCCTGATCCAGGCCATGGTTTATGTGGTTGCAGCGACCACGGTCTGGAGTGGTATCGACTATGTATTTACCTGGGGACGGCGGGCGCGGTTACATAACAGGGCTGCCAGGCGTGATTGAGCACCAATTGCCGCTCGGTGTGACACTACCGGATAACGCCCGATTCGAGAATTATCTGCAAGGCCCCAATGCTGAAGTCATTTCACACATGCACTCAATTGCCGAGTTAGGTGAACCAGTTCAACTTTATTGCTGGGCGCCAGCAGGGCAGGGCAAGACACATTTGCTACAGGCGTTATGTCATGCCGCAACACAATCTGGCTACTCTGCGATTTATATCCCACTGGATCAACAAGCGTCATTGCATCCATCCGTGCTTGAAGGCCTGGAAGAAGTGCAAATCGTTTGTCTGGATGACCTGGATCAGATTGCCGGTAAAGCTGCCTGGGAAGAAGCCCTGTTTCATTGTTATAACGCCATTAAACAAGACGGTGGTTCGCTGGTCGTGAGTGCTGAAACCGCTCCTGCAGGATTACCGGTCAGGTTGTCTGATTTACGCTCACGGCTTGAATCCGGCCTTATTTATAACTTGCAGGCTCTGGACGATTCTCAGCGGTTGCAGGCATTACAGCTGCGCGCGAAGGGCAGGGGTTTTGATTTGCCGGATGATACCGGACAGTTTCTGATGCGTCGTGTAGCGCGTGATATGACGGCATTATTTCATTTGCTGGATAAACTGGACAAAGCTTCTTTGAGCGCGCAACGCCGGTTAACCATTCCGTTTGTTAAAACTATTTTATAGTGGGCTTTGTTTTGAACGAATAAATAAAATGCCAGCGATCAGCCAAACCAGGCTGCAGATAATTTCGATGATGGCCCAGGGGCGTGCAGCAGTTGATCCCCAGGCTTCAACAACACCGTGTGTGAAATAGATAAAGCTAAGGAACAGACTCCAGGCCACCGCACGGGGTTTGGCATGCAACAATCCGCGCAATACCAGAAACATGGGTAGTACAAGCAGTGAAATTACCCAGGCGGGTGATAATTTCAGCGGTGGTGCAAGCCAGCCATACCAGGCCAGAATAATCAGCATAGTGCCGAAATATCCTAGCAGGGTGAGGGTGTAATAAATGTGCTGCTTATTCATGCGTCTTGTCATAAACCGTGCAGAACCTGTAGGAGCGGCTTTAGCCGCGATGGGGCGCAGCAGTGTTCATCGCGGCTGAAGCCGCTCCTACAGCTTTTTGCAAACTTAATCGGAGGCTCCTAGTTTTTGAGCTGTTTCAGCCAGTCGTTTTCCAAATGCCCGGCACAGCGATTGTTCGTGTTCAGTTAATGGCTTTTTATTGTCAACGCCGGCCAGGTGACTGGCACCGTAAGGTGTTCCACCAGACACTGTATGCAGCAATTCTGTTTCACTATAAGGGATACCTGTTAATAACATCCCGTGATGTAATAACGGTAACATCATTGAGAGTAACGTACTTTCCTGTCCGCCGTGCATACTTGAGGTGGATGTAAAAACCCCGGCTGGTTTACCGATCAAGTCACCACCCAGCCACAGGCTGCTGGTGGTATCGAGAAAGTATTTAAGCGGTGCAGCCATATTACCAAAGCGGGTTGGGCTGCCGAGTGCCAGACCGTTGCATTCGCGCATGTCATCTAGCGTCGCATAGGGCGCGCCTGTATCTGGAATGCTGTCTGCGGTTTTTTCGCACTCTGTTGATACGGCCGGTACAGTGCGTAAGCGTGCTTGCATGCCTGGTGCTTCCTCAACACCACGGGCAATCAGGCTTGCCATTTCAGCGGTTGCGCCATACCGGCTGTAGTAGAGAACCAGGATTTCGTTCACTTTAATATCTCCAGGACTTGTTCCGGAGGCCGTCCGATGGCGGCCTTGCCATTGGTCAGGACGACGGGCCGTTGGATCAGGATAGGGTGTTCGAGCATGGCATTAATCAGATCATCCCGGCTGAGGCTTTCGTCGGCCAGCCCGGCAGTTTTATATTCGGCTTCATGAGTACGCATGAAGTCACGCGGTTCCAGACCGAGCAAATTCAGCATTTCGTTGAGTTGTTGTTTGTTCGGTGGCGTTTTTTGATAGTCAATAATGACAGGGTCGATGTCTTGTTCCTGTAGTAGCGCCAATGTCTGCCGGGATTTACTGCAGCGTGGGTTATGGTAAATAGTGACTTTTGAGTTATCTGGCATGGTGATTTCTGCTCCGGATTTTCATGAAGTGATCAGAGCTCTATTTTCACAAATTCACCGTGCCAGCGTCCAGGTTATTTAGTCATCAATTAACTGATAAGGAATAAATGCTTATAATTGACGTCTTAACTGTGACTTGTATCTGCCAGGGGGTACTGGTGTGCAAGCTTGACACTCTATTGTGTGAATGGTAGCGTAATGCCATAAATTTATTAATAACTTCTAATATTTCAACCACTAGCGGAGCGAATTTTAATGAAGACAACTGATTTCCTGAAACGTATGGCGGTGGTAATTTTCTGTGCAACACTGTCAGTTGGCTGTTCATATTTCGGATCCAGCAGCAGTAGTGCAACCAAGGCCGATACAGCAGCGCCTGCAAAAGCCGCATCTGCTGCCAGCCCTGAGGCAACTGCCGCTATTTCTGCTGCCAAATCAGCTATCGGTAAGGCGAAGGGCAATAACTGGATCTGGCGTGATACAGAAAAGTTTCTTAAAAAGGCAGAAGATGCTGCAGGTAAGGGTGATAACGATGCTGCAGTTAAAATGGCCAACAAGGCAAAAGATCAGGCTGAAAGTGCTGTCAAACAATACGAACAACAAATGGCAAAATTTAACATGAAGTAAGCACTTTATGATCGACTAAAAAAAGGCCCGTAAACGGGCCTTTTTTTATGGCTGTAAATAACCTTCAGTCTGATTCCACTTTCTGGTAAGTGAAGCGTTCAAATCCGAAACTGGCTTCCAGTAACTGGTCACAGCGAACAGATTGTTTTCGGCCCTGTTCATAAATATCCAACAATGCATTAGGGCGAAAGATACCAGCTGAGGTAATCAGGGCTTCATGATGGTTTTGGGTGACAGCGAAAGCGGGCATTACACCCACTCTGGATACGCCACTGATCCGGCTGCGGATCGCAATAGGCCGAGCATTTCTGGCTAGATATTGCAGTCCAATATCAACATTGTTGGCACGCCGTTCCATCAGCCAGCGGCAGGTTGCGACAATCCAGGCCGCGCTTCCAGAACTGGCATCGGGACGATGCAATGCAACTAACTGGCCGACATGTAAACTCATGCCTTCTTCTAGCTCGACATGTAATGCGACACCGCCGTTGCTACGGTTGATCGATGAACAGGTGGCAATCTTATGTTCTGCTGCCTGTCTTTCTATGTTGTCGTCCTGAATATTACCCAGATCAATTTCGTGATCATGTTTTTGATCATACAGCTGAGGATCAAACGCTCGCTGGTTATTCAGCATATACCAGATAGAATTTACGCTGGCAGCCAACTCGAGATGTTGATGTACCGGCTTACGTTCGGTTTTTCTATTACTACGTTCTAACAGAGCAGTTTGGCTGGATTTTTGTTCTATTAAACGATCCCAGCTTGCAAGCACACGTTTTAATGTGTGGCTAATATGATAGGTACCGGTGTCATTGGCGAAACCGGCTATAACTGGTTTCTTGGGTTGAGCCAGTAAATCAAGATCTTGATGTATCTGCTCGGTTATTTTTGAAATGCCAGCTAGCAGGATATGGGTTTTGATGTCATCGTTGTTATCAATAATCAGTTTCGGCTGATTAGAGAGATCCAGGGCAGATGAATCAAACAACGGTACTTTGTCGCTGTGATGATCAAGATAACTGCGTAGTTTCCAGACCACGCCCGGTTGTAACTGGTAGGGGTCTGATAATTGCAGCAGTGCCATGCCGGTAAAGATTTGTTGCAGTGTTGCTGATTCATTATCAATGGTATTGAGTGATTGCTGTTCAATACCTTTTTCTTGTGCAAAGCGAAATAACAAGACGGCCTCTGCCCACAATGCGCGAGGGGTTTGATAATAGTCTGCAAAGAAATAAGTCACATGGTGGCTCAGGCAATCCAGGGCACCCCCTATTGCTTGGGCAAGTTGCTTTTTCTGACCGATGGCTAGTTTTTTATTCAATAAATCATTGATCGCGATCTTGTAGCCGAAAGCTAAATCTTGACAGAGTTTTTTACACAGCGTTTCCAGGCTGATGTTCAATGCCTGATTGGTCTTGGATGTTGAGGTTCGCAGCCGTGTATAGGCCTGCCGGAATGCATCCAGAATTTGTAAGCGATGGGTGGGAGAGATGGCCATTCGGTTGAACAGCTTTAACTGTTGGTGGATGGCAGGCGCGGTGCGCTGTAGATCCAGGAAAGGTAAATTTTCCAGCCACTGTGCAACTTCCCGGGGCTTGGCTTTGCCCGCGTCAGACGCATCTTCCAGTTGCGTCGGAATTGTCAGTTGTAACGTACTCATTTATATAAAATTATCTTTGAGGGGCTGGCCCCCTTATAGATTGTCTGGGTCAGCATAGGTTAGCGTCCACAGCGTTAAAAACTGGACGCTATGTAACTCAGTTCACTTCGATGGGAATGTCAGCAATCTTGCTGCGCCATTCAGCTGGGCCGCTGCTATGAATGGATTGTCCCCGGCTGTCGACAGCGACAGTCACCGGCATATCACGCACTTCGAACTCGTAGACCGCTTCCATGCCCATTTCGGGATAGGCAATCACACGTGCACTGTGAATGGCCTTGGAGACCAGATAGGCTGCCCCGCCAGTGGCAATGAGGTACACAACGCCATGTTGTTTAATCGAGGCGATAGCAGCCGGGCCACGTTCCGCTTTACCGATCATGCCGATCAGACCGGTTTTCTCGAGCATGGTATCGGTGAATTTATCCATCCGGGTTGCTGTGGTTGGCCCGGCTGGCCCAACGGCTTCGTTACCAACCGGATCCACAGGGCCGACGTAGTAGATAAACCGGTTTTGGAAATTCAGCCCTTCCGGCAGTGGTTCACCTTTGTTTATGGTTTCAGTGATACGTTTATGGGCGGCATCGCGGCCAGTTAGCAACTTGCCACTCAACAGGATGGTTTCACCCGGTTGCCAGTCCTGGATCGCTTGTTTATCCAGTGTATCCAGATTGACGTGACGTGCATCCGGGCTTGCGCCCCACTCAATCTTTGGCCAACTGTCTAGAGAAGGCGGTTCCGGATAGACCGGTCCAGTACCATCCAGTACAAAATGAATGTGGCGGGTGGCCGCACAGTTGGGAACGATCGCAACTGGTTTGGAAGCGGCGTGGGTCGGGTAATCAAGCACCTTGACGTCGAGTACCGTGGTCAGGCCGCCCAGCCCCTGTGCACCGATACCCAGCGCATTAACCTTGTCAAATATTTCCAGGCGCAGTTCTTCGGCCCGGTTGGCAGGGCCACGTGCCTGTAATGCCTGTATATCAATGGGCGCCATCAGCGACTGTTTGGCAAGCAGCATGGCTTTTTCTGATGTGCCACCAATACCTACACCCAGAATGCCGGGAGGACACCAGCCAGCACCCATGGTGGGCACCTGGTCGACAACCCAGGCTACCAGATCATCACTGGGGTTAAGGATGGCGAAGCGCGATTTATTTTCTGAGCCACCGCCTTTTGCAGCAACGGTAATTGATACTTTGTCGCCTGACACCAGGCGTGTATGAATGATGGCGGGAGTATTGTCGCCGGTGTTACTGCGGGTACCAGCCGGATCAGCAACGATCGATGCGCGTAATGGATTGACCGCTTCTTTCCAGGCACGGCGTACGCCTTCGTTAACCATACTTTCCAGATCCAGTTTCGCATCCCAACCCACTTCCATGCCGACTTCCAGAAATACGGTAACAATACCGGTGTCCTGACAAATAGGCCGATGTCCCTCGGCACAAAGTCGGGAATTAACCAGAATTTGTGCAATGGCATCTTTGGCGGCTACCGATTGCTCGCGCTGGTAGGCCTGGTGCATGGCCTGAATAAAATCGGGTGAATGGTAGAAAGAGATGTATTGCAGCGCATTCTGGACCGAACTAATCAGGTCTTCCTGCTTGATTATGGTCATGGACGAGCCTCGAAA
>JAZGER010000022.1:0-3768 GCA_036478835.1 Gammaproteobacteria bacterium
ACAACTCCACCTCGGAGCAAGATTAACGTTGCTGTATAAGAATATGGAAGTGCTTGCCGCCGGGTCAGTGATGGTGGCATGCCTGGTTGTCGGGCTTTTGTATAACAAGATAGCAGCACCGATATTACTGGTTTGGTTGTTAAGTATCTTGCTTATTAATGCAGTTCGCTTTCAGAGCACTCGTAAATTTTCACAAACACCGCTTATTGAACAGGAAAGAAGGTATTGGCGCATTAGAGCGATATTACTCAGTCTGGTTCATGGAATAGCCTGGGGTGCGCTTGTAATTGTTGTTATAAAATATGCTGACAGCAGCTCTCAGGGAATGATGGCCGCCATTCTTCTTGGAATGTCAGCGATTGCAACGCCGATGACCGCGTACTTCATGCCTGTCTTTCTTGCTTTCATGTTGCCGACACTGCTGCCAGTGGCCACCGGATTCCTGTTATCCCAGGGTGCCAATCTAGCGTTTAACCCATTAATGTTAGTGGTAACTGCAATCTGTGTTTTGCCAATGATTGCCTGGAAAGTACAACGTGTTGTCATAGATACACTAGATATCGCACAAAGAAATCGAGAGCTGTCAGGTAGTCTTGAAGTGCAGACGCTTGAGCGAGTTGTCGCGCAGGATCATTTGCGCATATTAAATGAACAGCATCGCCAGTTACTGCAGTCAACCAACGAAGGGGTGTTGGGAGTCGATAGAGAGGGTCTATGCTCATTTATTAATACGGCAGGGTTAGAGATATTGGGCTTTTCTGAAGAAGAGTTCCTGCATGCGGATGTTCACAAATTGATTCACCATACAACCAATGATGGGGATCCCTATCTTCTACATAACTGCCCAATTCATCAGGCATACGAAGATGGCAGGAATAGTCATGTGACTACCGATATCATGTTTCGAAAAGATGGGAGTTCATTCCCGGCAGAATATTCAGCCTCGCCACTGATTGATAACGGGATAGTTCTCGGTGCAGTCGTGATGTTTCGTGATGTGACTGATTCACGAGCTATGTCCAGAAGACTGGAATTTCTTGCCAGGCATGATGCATTAACGGGTTTGTACAATCGTAAATCCTTTGAGAATAAGCTACAGGAGTTAATCGGTAGTTCAAGTATAGAAGAGTCGCAACACGTTCTATGCTATCTCGATATTGATCAATTTAAAATTATTAATGACACCTGTGGTCATCAGGCAGGTGATCTGCTTTTACAAAAGATATCGCGATTAATGCATAACCATATTCGTCATAGTGATTACCTTGCGAGGTTAGGTGGAGATGAGTTCGGTCTGCTATTACAGAACTGTACCTTAATGCAGGCCGTGCGAATTATCGAAAAGCTGTTTGAAGTTGTTCGTGATTACCGTTTCGAATGGGAGAAGGCTGTTTTTTCTATCAACATGAGTGTGGGTGTCGTCGAGATTAATCAACAAACGGAGAGCAGTGTCAGTGCACTGTCTCATGCAGACTCGGCCTGTTATATGGCCAAAGAAAGTGGGAGAAATCGTATGCATATCTACCGTGTAAATGACTCAGCAATTGCCAAAAGGCGTGATGAAATGGAGTGGGTTGCGAAAATACAGAAAGCGCTTGAGGAAGATCGATTTTTTCTCATGCAACAGCCCATCGTTGATACATCACCAACCAGTTCAGAGCATAAACATTTTGAAATTCTGGTGCGAATGAAAGATATTGACGGTGAAACGATATCTCCCATTCATTTTATACCGCCGGCTGAACGTTATAATCTCATGTCGAAAATTGATCGATGGGTTATTAATTCTGTTTTCCAATGGATGCAGAGTCATCCGGATGAGCTTGAGTTCATCACATTTTGCGCTATCAATCTTTCAGGGCAGTCGCTTACTGATGAATTGATGCTGGATTATATTGTGGAAAGTATGGTGAAGTATAAAATACCTGGAGAAAAACTCTGTTTTGAAATTACCGAGACGGCTGCAATTCAAAACTTCGAGCATGCGAAAGAACTTATTGATGATCTAAAAATTCATGGCTGTCAGTTTGCGCTAGATGATTTTGGCAGCGGCATGTCTTCTTTTAGTTACCTGAAAAACCTCGCCGTAGACTATCTGAAAATTGATGGTAGTTTTGTTAAGGATATTCTGACGGATCCACATAATCGTGCCATTGTTGAAGCAGTGAATCAGGTTGGCCAGAGTATGGGCAAAAAGACGATTGCGGAATTTGTAGAGAACAATGAAATTCGCGATGAGCTTGATAAAATTGGTGTCGATTTTGTACAGGGCTACGGCATTATGGCGCCGGTTCCGTTAGTGACAGAAGATGAAATAGTACTGCTGAACGAGAATGTGGTTGAGCTGGAGTCCGTTAATCGGGCGTAACGTCGTCAGGCGATGGCCGCAGCTCCAGAAATTACATATTGGTCTCGCCCATTTGACTTGGCTTCCAGCAACGCTGTATCAGCAGCATGTAAAAACCCTTCAGGGGTTTTAAATAGATCAGGTTCCCCAAGAACAGCAATGCCAATCGACAGGGTCACAGGCAACTCGTTGCTGTCATCAGGCTTCACCAGATTTTTATTCGATGACGCGAGTAAGCGTTCGGACACTCTAAGCGCTCCTTCATTTCCCATCCCTGGCAGCAAAATAAGAAATTCGTCGCCACCGTAACGAGCAACAATATCGGTGTCTCTAACAACATCAAGTAATATTTTGGCTGTTTGTTTCAGTACCCGATCGCCTGTTTTGTGGCCGTGCGAATCATTAATCAGTTTGAATTTATCAATATCAACAAATAGCACGGCTAAAGGCCAGCCCCGCGCCAGAGACACTTCAAATTCTTTTTTCATGAATGGATCAAAGTAGGCTCTGTTAAATACCCCTGTTAATACATCGTGGGTAATTTCGTACTGGAGCTTTCTGTTCTGTGATTGCAGCGAGTGCATTGCCTGTAGCTGAGGATCGGATATATCCTGCTTGAGATACTGCGTGACAAGTAGCTCATTGGCCTCTTCCAGTAGTGATGACATCAATACCTCATCGCCGGGGTCAATATCATACAGTCCAGCTATTTCACGAACTTCTTCCGCTGTGCTTTCAATCACATTGTTTAAAGTACCGTTATCTATTTTGAGCCATTTATTTGCGCGTTGAGACAGATGTGGCAATACCGTTTTTAAGTCATCCGACTGCATAAGATCGGCAATATCACTCGCAATCGCTGCGCAATAGGCGAGCTGTTGGAAATCAGGATTTATTTCAGCTTGTTCAGGGTCATGGCTTGCAGCGACCGCTGCGATCCAGTGGCCTGGTAATTTCCAGTTTTCCAGTAACCATGCACCTACCCGGGTATGGTCGATCCCCAGGCGTTCCTGTTCAATATCAAGAATAGCCTGGTGATCCAAAGTAGAACCCGCCTCGGCTTCGTAGAGATCCGGCATCACTTTATCCAGGGCTATTACCCCGATATCTGATAGCAGGCCCGCAAGGAAGAGATCTTCTGTTTTGTTGTAGCCAAGCTTAATGCCTAACTGCCGACATGCGCAGGCTGCAGCCAGTGAGCGGCGCCAGAAAGCGTTGTAATCCAGGCCAGTAGCTGAGGGTTTACCTTTCATGCTACTCACCAATGAAAAGCTTAAACTGAGAGTGAGTGTGCCGTTCAGTCCTAACACCATAATAGCCTGGCGTAGATTATCGATTGTTCGTTGCTTGGCATACATAGCAGAATTGGCGATACGTAAAATTTTGGCGGCGAGCGCAGGATCCAGACTAACGACTTCTGC
>JAZGER010000023.1:0-6042 GCA_036478835.1 Gammaproteobacteria bacterium
TTGCCCGGTAACTGGATCAACAGTAGTCAGCTGGATTTGAGACCATACTCGCCCTGACTGGATTCAACTCAATGTACCGGTAACACGTCAGCACATACGTATCACTTTGGGCCAGACAAGAACGAAACCGGCCTTCCCAAAGTGTGCCAGTCCGCCGATAAGTTCAATTTATATATCGAACATAACGCTGACCTAAGTGTTTCACCAACAAGGCAGCGCTATTCTGCTCGCCTAGCGTTAATAACAAATGAACATGGTTGGTCATTAGGCAATAGGCATGCACGGCACACTCAAACTTTTCTGCCTGTTCAGCCAATGTTTTAAGATAGCGGCGGTAATCCTCATCTGTATAAAAACAGGCGGATCGATTATTACCTCGCTGAATAATGTGCCAGGGTATACCTGCAATTGCTAGTCGCGCACGACGCGGCATGTTGAACCTCCTTGTTCAAATGAAAAGTTGTAACCGCTATTCTAAATGATGTGGTTGTTAAATGGTGGTCTGTCCCCGATTATTCCGATTATTCATTGACTTGAAAGCGGCTCATATGCGTTAGATTCTTTTTGCTTAATCGTACACGCCTTCCAGTGAACAAGTGCAGCCCACATGGAATGGAGGCAGTTTTGATGGTTTTCGTTTGCTCTTTTTACCATTGAGTTTTAAACATTGCTGGCAGCAATCTTCCGCCTCGATCTCCCAACCATCGTATTCAGCATCTCGTGCATCCTCTAAGGCATCAAGAGTTCGATAACCTGTGACATATGTGTCACGTATCACTTCAGCCTGAGCCGCAGCATATTCATAACATGCCTTAATTGCTGAAACTTCTATATCCTTGGGTTCTGATATTTGGAACAGCTCCCTAAATGAAATATGTTTAGAAAGGACGTCTAAAACATCAGATTGTGTTGCTGCATATTCGACTGCCTTAGCTTTTCTAGTTAGCTTTTTCTCAAGTCGATCAGAGAAATACTCATTGATATCCTTCATTCTCAACCCATCAAGGATTGCCTCGACTGGTATATTTTTTCCGCGATTCGCAAGACCCAACTCTACCAAGGACTCCCAGTTCTTTCGATAATAGTCATCGGCAGGTATCTGATTTACCTTGGAGCCACGCCCTAGGCTAGTAACGTAGAATCTGTAAATATCTCTGTTTCCTGAGAACAACTCCAATAGTTGGTCATCAACTGTTACATCTCCCGGCGAGCCATACAGCAGTGTTTCCAATGCTCTCTCATTATTCGGTTTAGCCGAAATATGCTCGAGAGCAGCGTTTTGAAATTCACGGGTTAGGTCAGCCTTATCTTTCTCAGAGGAAGCAGCCCATTCATCGGATTTTAGTTTCCTTTGCGTAATGTATTCGTTGACTTCTAAACGTAATTTTCCGATGAATTTCTCAAGTTCTACACATTCAATATTATGCTGGGCAATCAGGAAGGTAAGATCACATAAATTTCTTTGCCACTGTGCCTCGCCATCTAGCAATTTCTTAATCTGCTTTGCATCGGAGATCGAAAGGCCTTCAAGCGTTAGCGGGAGAGGAGACTTATGATTAATACAAAACGCACCTTCGGATACCTGGTTAACTTTTCCAGTATCCACAACGCGATCTGGGTCATAGCCTCCACCCCTAGAGCTTGACTCGATAGATATTTTGATAGGGATTTCTGTTTCCGTTGGCTTCTTACTGACACTAACAGCGAACCATATGATAGCAATAATCGCAATTATAATTATCCATTCCATTTTAATTACTCATGTCTTCATTTTTTGAATCTAACATTTGAGTTAACCGGCCATATTATACAGAGCAGAACGAAGTAACGCGGCGTATAAAATGGTCGGGTTGGACGATTTGTTATGTTGCATCTTGTTCGCGCACCTGTGATAACGCTGATGCGACCAGCCCTGTTGGCACAGCGACGATGCCTAACCCTATTACAAGAACAAAGAATGTAAAGAGTTTACCACCTGCTGTTATTGGGTACATATCTCCATACCCAACCGTTGTTAGAGTTGTTAGTGCCCACCATAAACTATGGAATACAGATTTGAATTGCTCTGGTTGCGCTGTATTTTCAAAGTAGTATATCCCTACCGCAGACAAATACAGCATAACAATTGAAATAAACCCAAAGAGAATAAGCTCTTCTTTTGCTATTACAATTGCTCGGTGAAACCTATTTATTGCTTGGTTGTATTTAAATAATTTAAGGATACGAACTAAACGAAGAAGCCTGAAAATTCTGACAGCGCGTAGATCTAAGCCCGTAGAAATGTAAAACGGAAGTATTGCAGCCAAATCAACTAGCCCATAAAAACTAAATACAAATTTTAATGTTATTTTTGCGGCTATAATTCTTAACGCGTATTCAAATGTGAAGATTGTTACTGTTATTACTTCTATTGCATACAGCAACTCTTTGGTCGTTGAAGAGAGATTTGGTAACGTGTCTATTGAAAAAGAAACAAGCGACACAATAATGAGTGATTGTATTAATAAGGCGAAGGCTTTTCCTGATTTAGTATCAGTGTCATCTATCAGGGAGCGTATTTTCCTTTTAATGGGCAATCAATCTTCCTTCTTTATGCAACATAACGCCATGCTCAGCCGACCGCCTGCGTCACTGGCGTTCCTCCGGCGGACGGCTGGAGCAACTGGTTAAGTGCGAAGTTACTCATTCAAATTCATTGTATCTCTTACTGCTTGTTCATTTGATATATAGAATATTGGTTCCATTTTTTTGTGTGCAATTATCTCAGTTAATCCATCTATAGTTACATTAACATAGCCTGGTTTAGCTCTGGCTGGCCAATCCTGCGTTGCCCATTTCCAGTACTCTGGATGATGCTCCATTTTTCCTGTTTTGTATGTTAGTGTTTTTCCATCCATGCTTTTCGATATTAGAACTGTATCTTTCACATCAAACGGTGAAGTGTAATACCTCAAATATACTTCTACATCATCTCGCTCGTATCCGTCAGGAAGTTCTGCAAACCAAATTGGCAGGCGCGATTCCCTCGATAATTTGAATTCAGACTCTAAAAAACCTCGTATTGGGTTGCAAGACGTCAATAATAAACTTGATGCTACTATGATAATAATTCTCATGAGAGCACTTAACGCCTCAGCTCAAGTGCGCGGTTTTTGCGTCGCTTGGAGCTGCTGGTTAGATTGTGTCGTTTCATAACTTCAGGTAACTATCTAATAACCAGATTGGCATCCCATGCTTTTTTGACTGTTCACGATCTTCTTTTGATTTATCAATACTTCCAAGCTCTCTATATGCAATACCTCGATTAAGGTATGACCAAGAAAGCGTATTATCTGTCCCAGAATCTATAGCTATCGAACACACCTCAATAGCTTTAGTGTACTTTTTAAATCCGATTAATTTTCCACAATACTCATAATTTATTTCATGTCTATACGGCGATTCCTTATATTCTTTTTCCAGTTTTTCCATACTTTTTAATTCATCAACACCGTCTGCAAACGCAGCAGACAAGAGAAACAATTGCATACAAAAATGCACAAACATAATCCTAAGCGTGTAACTTGATGTCAACATCTTCACCATCTCTGCTGCAATCTAACAATTGTTAGACGGAAACAGTAGTATTGGGTAATAGGCCGCTTCTGGCTAGTGTGCGAATGACCGATGCGGTCTAGCATGATTTGCATTTCAGACTCTCCCTGTTAACTATCTGCTATTTCTTACACTAATGAATAGAAAGATATATTTCCTGTTCCTACTCTGGCTACGATCTGAATTATTTTCAATGATACTAACCCAATACAACAAACCATCGTAGTCTTATCTCGTTTATTTACACGGGTTATTGATGTCGTGCAGATTAATTTTGGGAATAGAGCATGCTCCAGATTCGACACCAGACGAATCACCCACGCAATAAATAACACCTCGCCCTATGCGTGTCACTCAGCGCAGTAATCCCAGGATAATCTATACGGCATTCCGGTTTAGCATATTGACAACGCGGATGAAAATGACAACCTGACGGTGGGTTGGCAGCGGATGGCATATCGCCTTCCAGTCGAATAATCGAACGCCCGCTGTCTGCTTCAATCGTCGGTACGGCGGATAGCAATGCCTGGGTATAAGGATGACGTGGATTGTCCAAAACTTCTGCGACGGTGCCTTCTTCTACTATGCGGCCCAGATACATGACGGCGACTCGGTGTGCGAGGTAGGCGACTACAGATATGTCGTGGGTAATAAATAGATAGGCCAGGCCCAGTTGTTGTTGTAATTCTTTCAACAGGTTTAGTATCTGTGCCTGTACCGAGACATCCAGTGCGCTGGTCGGTTCGTCACAGACTAATAATTTGGGGGCTACAGCAAGAGATCTGGCGATACAGATGCGTTGCCGTTGGCCACCGGAAAATTCATGGGGGTAGCGGCGGCTGTGTTCTTCGCGTAAACCAACCTGCTTCAGCATTTCTGTGACACGTTGCTGGCGGCTCGCTTTGTCGCCGATGCGTTGTGCAACCATACCCTCTTCGATTATTTCCCCGACGGTCATGCGCGGATTCATCGAAGCAAAGGGATCCTGGAATATGATCTGGAAATCAGCGCGGCGGCGGCGTAAGGCTTCGCCACGCAGCTTGGTTAATTCATCGCCTTCAAATCGAACGCTGCCTGCGGTTGGTTTTAATAACTGTAATATGCTCTTGCCGACTGTCGTTTTACCGCAGCCTGATTCACCCACTAAGGCGAGCGTTTCACCTGTAGGTATTGTCAGGTCTATACCGTCAACGGCTTTGACGTGCCCAACGATGCGTTTAAAGAATCCGCGCCTGATTGGGAAATGCACTTTCAGGTTTTCGACTTCGAGTAATCTGTCACCTGCTTTAACTTCATCATTTGGTTGAACGATTGTACTTCCCAGTAAATCCCAGGTTGTCAGGGGTTCACCTGGCAATTTTGCATCATCGGCAAGATGACATCGCACGCCGGTATCTGTACTGGTATCGATCCAGTTAGGTATTCCGGTTTTACAATCTAACCAGCCGTGATCACACCGCTCCAGGAATCTGCAGCCGGTAAAGATCTGATTCAGGGGTGGCACACTGCCAGGGATGACCGCGAGTGGTTCATCACGCTTTTTTCCATCCGGCAAGGCGGCAAATAGTTTCTGGCTATAGGGATGTTGCGGCGTTTCAAAGAATGCTTTGCGGGGTGCCTGTTCGACAATTTGTCCGGCGTACATGACTGCGACCCGATCGGCCATTTGCGCGACCACACCCAGGTCGTGGGTGATCAGCATGATTGCCATACCGCGTTCTTCTTGCAGCTTTTTCAGCAAGTCCAGAACCTGAGACTGAATGGTTACGTCCAGCGCTGTGGTTGGCTCATCGGCTATCAGGAGATCAGGATCTGCTGCCAGTGCGATTGCAATCATCACGCGTTGTTTCATACCGCCGGACAACTGGTGCGGATATTCTCCATAACGGCGCGGAGCGTCTGGTATACCCACTGCATCGAGTAAACGGATCACTTCGCTTTTTGCTGCCTCTCCGCGAAGCTGTTTATGTTGTTCGAGACTTTCTTCGATCTGACGGCCGATAGTCATCACCGGGTTCAGCGATGTCATCGGTTCCTGGAAAATCATGGCAATCCGGCCACCCCGGTAACGGCGCATCGCCGCTTCTGGTAAGTCGAACAGGTTCTCACCTTCCAGCAAAACACGGCCGCCGGTGATATGTCCGGCCGGTTGCGGCAACAGGCGCATCAGTGACAGTGCTGTCATGGACTTGCCACAGCCTGACTCACCTAACAAAGCAAATGTCTCGCCGCGTCGGATTTCAAAACTCACACCATCGACAGCACGCACAGCACGTTCACCCTTGCCAAAGTGAGTGTGCAAATCTTCTACGACTAACAGTGCATCACTCATCAGGATCAGTCCCTTTCACGCAGTCGAGGATCAAACGCATCACGAACTGCATCTGAGAACAGGTTGGCTGCCAGTACCAGCGTAAACATAAATATAAAGGCCGATAACAGCGACCA
>JAZGER010000024.1:0-7478 GCA_036478835.1 Gammaproteobacteria bacterium
CATCCTGTGCAGAGCTTGATGAACGCATTGAGTGAGGTTAGCCAGTGCGCGTGGCTGTACTTTTATAAATAATGATCGTCGCGACAGGCGAGTTGATCGGTGCAGTTCAGTCGCGCCGCAATCTGGCAGAGGTTCCCATAGGGGTTGGGAAGTGAGCCACAATATAATAGGACGAAAATATAAAAGTCAGTATGGTTGCCATCTGTAACAGGTAGGAAACTTCATTGCCAATAACGCCTGTTTCGTAGGCCATAAAAACAATCAGCAGTGAGAACTCACTAATCTGGCCAAGCCTTATACCAATCTCTTTAGAGATAAGCGGCGTCTCCCCTTCCATCATCCATAGATAACGAAATACGATGGGTTTTAAAATCAGGCTGGTCATGGCAAGGATGAAGGCGGGCAGTAAAATGCCAGACATCCCGGTTAAGTCAAAGCCTGCACCCAGCGTGAAAAAGAAGAAAATCAGAAAGAAGTCTCTAAGCGGACGCAAGTTATCGGCAATAAATCGGGAAATCGGTTCGGTTGCCAGTGCAACCCCCGCAATAAAGGCACCAATTTCAATTGAGAGGCCAATCGTTTCAGCGAGCTGAGCTATTCCCAGGCACCAGCCAATGGCCAATAAAAATATATATTCCTGAATGGTGTCAAAACGTTTTAAAAGATGCGTGAGTACGTATCTTGAGAAAAGAAACGCAAATGCGAGCAGGGCGGGTAAGCTGAGGATTAAAAAGGCTAATGGCTTCCAGTCGCTGATACCACTACTGACTCCCGTTAAAATCATGAGAATCAAAATGGCAATCAAGTCCTGTAATAGCAGGACACTGATAATGATTTCACCCGCATGTTGGTGGTGTAAGACGGTTGTCGGGAGTAGCTTAAGGCCGATGATGGTGCTGGAAAACATCATGGTTGCCGCAATGATTAAATTTTCCGAGGTGCTAAAGCCAAACAGGAACCCTGTGATGTAGCCAATGATGGCAAAAATACCGGAACTGATGAGTGTGACCAGCGTCGCTTTGCGAAACATGCGAACCAGATTTTGAGGCTGTAAATTCAGGCCAAGCAAAAAGAGGAGGAAAGCAATGCCAACGTGGGATAAGGACTTCAGCAAGACAACATCGTTGACCAGTCCGAGCCCATGAGGACCCAGCAGAATGCCCAGCAGGATATACGCAATTAGCATGGACTGCTTTGTGTACAAAGCTATCGTTGCCAGTACGGCTGCGCCTGTAAAAATCAGGAAAACATAAAATACGATAGGGATTTCGTTGCCAACCATATAAAACTTCCTGATTATTATGATCGAAGCGTAGAGTAACATACTGTTTGCAGATAAAAAAAATCCCATAGGACAATTGTCTATAATTACTCACCATGCTTTTTAGCATGGTGAGTAAAGTGTATAATAGATTGTCTGGTAGGTTGGGTCGCAGCACTTCCTCAGGGTTGCTCATCTAAAAAAATAGAAAAATGCAATTTGAATTAATGACTGAAAAATCTGTCTGGGTAAACTATGAATACAACACAATATGCTGAATTTTTCAGAGGCACTTTTTATTTATCCGCCACGATAACGACCTGTGTTCTGCTATATCTGGTCGTTAAGGTATGGCAGCCAATATGGACTCACGGATTTGATAACTTTGATGATATCTCTTATGCGATCGGGCGGCTGGATAAGACGGCAAAGCCGGTTGCTGAAATGGCTCCTCTGATCCTCGGAGAAATGGATGCAATGCGCAATTCTATGTATGAGATGCAGCGTTCCATGAAGAATATGGAATCAATAACCCAAACGGTT
The DNA here is from genome assembly GCA_036478835.1 of Gammaproteobacteria bacterium. GTDB lineage: Bacteria > Pseudomonadota > Gammaproteobacteria > DSM-19610 > DSM-19610 > JAZGER01. The sequence goes on from JAZGER010000024.1 coordinate 1,805, forward strand.
TCAATGATGAACCAGTCTGTTGATAAGATGGCCTGGGTTTTGGAAAATCGTATGGGGGCAATGGCAGGTGAAATGAATCAGATTAATGATCGTATGTCGCCGGCTACTATGCTGCCTTTTAACTGGTAAGTCAGACTTAATCTTTTTTTTTCTTTCCTGCATTCAGGTCCAGCTTTACGACAACTTCTTTTGGCGCCTCGTCAACATAGCGCGGACGCATATTCATGTTGCGGCCAGTCTTCTCAGCGAGTTCAGCTTCTCGAGATGTAATTAACCCCAGACATTCGCGAATACCCTGAACAGTTTGTTCGGAAAGTGGGTGTTTGATTCCTGGCGTCACGTGAGTGTCTTTGGCAACATCCGTTAACACGCGCTTCATGATTTTCAGGATGCGCTCTTCTTTAGATAGTTCTGGATTGCTCATGTCGGTCTCGGTTGATGGGGTTGCCCATTGTGCCATAGTGCGCGGTTAATAGCCCATGAGACTATTTATCTTCCAGTGCTTCCCAGCGCTGGTAGGCGCTCGCTAGTTCGAGATTGATCCTGTCGATTTCAACCTTAAAACCGCTCACTTCATCTGGACTATCCTGGTACAGTTTCGGGTCAGCCATTTTGCCCTGTAGCTTAGAAAGGCGTTGCTCAAACTGTTCAATTTTTGCTGGGAGTTTATCCAGTTCATCTTGATGCTTGTAACTGAGCTTGCGAGAGCTTTTAACGGCTGGTTTTGCTGTTGCTTTCTCGGGTTTCGATGTCGTTGTTTCTATGGAGGGGCGCTGCCGGAGCCAGTCCAGATACCCGCCCACGTAGCGATTAATGCGACCTTCGCCCTCAAATACCAGCGTATCCGTAACGACATTATCAAGAAAGGTCCTGTCGTGGCTGACGAGGAGAACGGTGCCAGGGAATTCAACAAGCAAATTTTCCAGCAGCTCCAGAGTATCAATATCAAGATCGTTAGTGGGTTCGTCCAGTACCAGTAAATTAGCGGGTTTGCTGAACAGTTTTGCCAGCATCAGGCGATTGCATTCACCGCCTGAAAGCGCTTTTACAGGTGTTCGAGTACGCTCAGGTGAAAACAAAAAATCCTGCAGATAGCTGATGACATGGCGTTCCTGGCCATTGATGTCCAGTTTTTCTCTACCATCAGCCAGATTGTCGATAATGGATCTGTTTTCATCCAGTTGGCTGCGTAGCTGATCAAAGTAGGCTATTTCCAGACGTGTTCCCTGGTCAAGGCTACCGCTGTCGGCGTCTAATTGCCCAAGCAATATTTTTAACAAGGTTGATTTGCCGCAGCCATTGGGGCCTATCAGGCCAATTTTATCACCGCGAATAATCGTGGTGCTGAAATTTTTAACCAGCGGTTGCCCTTCAATAGCGTAATGAATATTTTCAGCCTCAAGCACCAGCTTCCCGGATTTTTTGTGCTCAACAGAATGAAATTTGGCACTGCCTTCCTGACTTCTTCGCTGGCGGTGTTCTTCGCGCATTTTTTTCAGCGCGCGGACCCTGCCTTCATTTCGGGTGCGTCGCGCTTTGATGCCCTGACGAATCCAGGTTTCTTCCTGGCTGAGTCGTTTATCAAACAGAGCAGCCTGCTGCTCCTGATTATCGATCAGCGCCTGCTTGCGTTGCAGGTAGGTTGCATAGTCACAGTCCCAGCTGGTGAGCTGGCCGCGATCCAGATCAATGATTCGGGTAGCGAGACGCTGTAAAAACGATCGGTCGTGCGTTACAAACAGCAAGGTTCCTCGGTAAGCGAGTAGGAAATTTTCCAGCCATTCAATGGATTCGATGTCCAGATGGTTTGTTGGCTCATCGAGAATTAATAAATCGGGTTTGGACGCCAGCGCACGTGCCAGTAGGACGCGACGTTTCTGGCCGCCAGACATCGTGTTAAAAAGAATGTCAGGCTGTAGCTGCAGGCGAGAGATGGCACTATCAATATCCTGTTGCTTATCCCAGCCGTGATGGGCTTCCAGTTGCCCCTGTACACGCTCGAATTCGGCCATGGTTTTATCGTCTGTGGTATCGGACAAATTTTGGCTGAGTTGATGAAAGCGTATGAGTAATTCACCGGTTTCAGCAAGCCCGCCGGCGACGATTTCGAACACTGATAGTGAGTCATAATCCGGGATCGCCTGATCCATTATATTAATGCGCGCGTTTTGCTGGAGTTGGTAGACACCTTCTTCGATCTGCAGTTTGCCGCTGATGATGTTCAGCAATGTCGACTTTCCGCTGCCATTACGGCCGACCAGACAAGCGCGTTCACCGGGTTCAATTTTAAGGTTGGCATGATCGAGTAGCGGAGCGCCCCCGAAACCAAAACAAATGTCGCGTAACTGTAATATTGGCATGGCGTGAGCATAAGGGCTGACGTGCCTCGCCACAAGAGACGATTCGTCGCGTTCTGAATGCGACACGACAACCTGATCTTGCTATGATCGTGTTATCAATTTATCAGGAACAGGGAGCGTGGGTAAATGGCTTTTCAGCATGACTATTATGTTCACCCGACTTGTTTTGACCGCTATAACGCCGCCTGTTCTGACTGGGTATTTAAGCGCTATACCGGGAGCCGTTCATATCTGTGGTTCTGGACCTTTGTTGCCCTGGCTCTGTGCTGTTATCTGGGCTGTCTTTATATCGCTTACGGCTTTGCAGCCGCTGTGGGTTCGGGGCAGGCGATTTCAGGCTGGGGCTCTATCGCAAATACGGTAGCCGTCGCCATGGCGTTGGGTGGAGGGATTCAGTTCCATCGTATTGCCCGACAAATTTCACCGCGCGGACAGGGTCAACACTCTACTGAAGGGCTTGCTCGGGAACGGCAAAGTCAGCAGGCGTATCGACAGGACGTGCAGGTCTTTTTTCAGCAGGTGAAAAGTGCCGGGATTGATGTGGCGACTGCCAGGGCATTATTTAATGCCAATATCCGAACGCACGAGCAGTTGAAGCAGGTGAAGGATGCGGCACTGCTTTCCTTGCCAGGTATTGATAGCACGGTGCTGGATCGTTTGAGGCATCAACCATGACGGCACAACCCCAGCCGCCTTTTGAAATACAGGCTCTGGAGCTTGGGCCAATGGAAAACTTTATTTATCTGATTAAAGACAGGGCGACGGGTCGGGCAGCGGTCGTTGATCCTGCGTGGGATGTGCCCACCATTCTTGCAGCAGCTGAAAAACAGGGGTCTACGATAACCGATATTTTTCTGACGCACAGCCATCATGATCATATTAATGGTATCGAAGGCATTCTCGACAGGCATGATGCGCAATTACATCTGTTGAAATCTGAAGCCAGTTTCTGGGGCGCAGATTTGGGGATGCCACACTTGCACCACGGGGGCGACTGCATTTCGCTGGGGTCAACCGATATCGACGTGCTGCACACGCCAGGGCATACGCCGGGTTCCGCCTGCTATAAAGTGGGCGATCATCTGCTAACGGGAGATACCCTGTTTGTGTATGGTTGCGGGCGTTGCGACATGAAGGGCGGTGACCCTGAACAAATGTATGTGACTCTCAAAAAATTGGTGAGTCAATTGCCCTCCGAAACAGTGATTTTACCTGGGCATAATTATGCAACCAAAACGTCGTCTACTCTGCATGAGCAGATACAGGGGAATCCCTTTTTACATTTTGATGAACTAAATCGTTTCCTGACCTATCGTATGAGCTACCATGACCAACACCGGCATGACCCCTATGGCCCGATTTCCAGGGGCGATGAGATGCCAGAATAAACGCGAACTCTGATTTTCCTGGCGACCAGGAAAATGCAAAAACCATCGTTTTACGCATTGACAGAAAAACGAAGGCGTTGCACACTCAAGTCATGAATAAATACTTATCCCGATCAAGACTGATAATTAATGCGGCTCGCCTGTGGCGTGCCCCTGTGGTGGTCTGCCGGTCGGAAAAATTAATCCTGTAAATTTTCTTACACGTTAAATTCCAAAGGCCGCAGATCGAAAGACTGCGGCCTTTTTTGTTGTTTTTTTGAGGTGTGTCATGGCTGTTCCTGTTGCGTTCCTGGGCGTTGTTCTTATTTGGTCGACGACGCCACTGGCTATTCAGTGGAGTAGTGAAGGTGCCGGTTTTTTGTTTGGGGTCACAGCCCGGATGGTGCTCGGGTTGCTTATTTGTTTGCTGGTATTGCGACTGGCGGGGATTCCACTGTCATGGGGCAAAGCGGCGCGAACAACCTATGTTGCGGCAGGTCTGGGGATCTATGGGGCAATGACGTCTGTTTACTGGGCGGCGCAGTTCATCCCCTCTGGCTGGATTTCAGTTATTTTTGGTCTGTCGCCTCTATTGACCAGTTTGCTAGGTCTGCTGTGGTTTAAGCAGGAAGCGCTCACGATCGAAGGTTATGTGGGGTTATCGATCGGCGTGTTGGGTTTGGCGGTCATGTTTGGTGCAGGACTGAGTATCTCAGTTGATACCGTATATGGCGTCGCTGCCGTACTCGTTTCCGTGTTGATTCACTCTGCCAGTGCTGTCTGGGTCGCGCATCTGAACCATCGGCAGCCGCCTCTGGCAGTGACGGCAGGTGGCTTGTCAGTTGCTGCTCCCCTGTTTGTGATCGCCTGGTTTGCCTTCGATGGCCAGTGGCCAGCGGAGCTCCCTGATCGGACAAGGTACGCTATCCTGTATTTGGCAATATTTGGTTCAGTGCTTGGGTTTTTTGGGTATTTTTACCTGTTAAAGCACATGGCGGCGGTTCGGGTAAACTTATTAACCTTGATAACCCCAGTGCTCGCCCTGTTGCTTGGTCACAGGCTAAATGCGGAGCCGTTGGGTGCCCAGGTGTTGCTGGGAGCGGCTATGATTATGGCTGGATTGCTGTTTTTTCAGAGAGGGGCGACGCGTTTGGATGTGTCCCGGTGAATGCTTTTTTCCAGCCGCCCGACTTGTTCGGTGATGTATTGCTTCTATCTTCATAAAGAACGGTCGAGAGGTCGGCAACTGCATTGGTGAAATTCATGTTGGGGTTCGTGGCGCAGTAGCCCTCGAGCCAGCTAACAATATCACCCACGGATTTATCGCCAAGAATATTATAGGTATTCGAGGCCGCCGTATTCACAGCGGATAGATAACCCTCCAACCAGTCAAAATACCAGCGGTTAGCGGTGCCCCCCTGATCGCGTGCGACCAGAAAGGCGGCACAGTTTTCAGCGCCTACGCCATAAACAGCAAATTGATCATCCATATCTTTTGCGGCGACTGGCGAGCTGACGAGGGTAAAGGCGATCGTATATAATAGTCTGTTCAGTGATTTGTTCATGTTTCGCGCTCAATTGGCTTTTTGTTCATTTAGTTAGCGGACAGGCTGGATAATTAATTAACAAAACACCTTAAGAATGAAGGAGGAGGTGTTCTCTGTGCGAGGCAGGTGTCGGTTTTTTTAATAAAGCAGTAACTTTACAAGCATTTGATTATACTAAATATTTTTTGTTTGTGTTTCCCCGCAGTGTCGGAATTTATTACAGAATTAAATCAAGAGGTTATGTAAGCGACTGAAATTATTCCAGATTAAAATCTGGTATGTATGTTGCTTAATATTTAGGTGGTTTAGGAGTATTTCGGGCGTAATGACCCCGTGTATATATGTTTTATTTTGGAGGAGAGATTAGGATGATGAAGAATAAACTGCGTAAACAGGCACT
>JAZGER010000025.1:0-20191 GCA_036478835.1 Gammaproteobacteria bacterium
GGGTATCGGCCAGGGCAGGCTCAGGCAAACCAAGGTTATTCCCAATAACGAAGACCTTGCCAATAATTTCGTTACAGTATTTTTGTCCAATACCAATGCTGTCCATTATTTCACGAGCAGCCATTGAAATTTCTGCCGTGTCTATGCCATAGGGGCAAAAAACAGAGCAGCGGCGACACTGAGAGCATTGATGAAAGTAGCTGTACCATTCGTCAAGTACGCCTTCATCAAGGTCGACTGCGCCGACAAGCTTAGGAAAATACTTGCCTGCAAAGGTGAAGTAACGGCGATAAACTTTACGTAACAAATCCTGGCGAGCAACCGGCATATTCTTCGGGTCGCTTGATCCGATGTAGTAATGGCACTTATCTGTGCAGGCGCCACAATGGACACATGAATCAAGATAGACCTGGAGAGAGCGATATTTACCCAGTAAATCGCCCATTTTATTAATCGCCTGCTCTTTCCAGTTCGCAGGCAATTCTTCAGGGAATCCCAATGGCGGCTGGAACTTGCCTGCAGATTTGAAGGGAGCGCTATGCGCCATCACGCCTTCTTTCAATGCGGGGATTGAAGGGTGTCTTTTTAATTCAGGTGTTTCGAAATCAGCCACTGTTATTATTCCTCTTAGCTATCGCCAGCTTCAAGCTTTTTAGCCCAATCAGCAATATGTCGCTGTTCGCGTGGGTTATCAACCTGGTTTCGTGTTGGGCTGAAAAACAGGCCCGGAGCATGTAATAGTTTACTGATCGGAAAAATGATCATCAAAGTAGCAACCAGACCCAGGTGAATCAATAAATTCGTATCGGTAGGTAGTTCCTGAGGGGAAAAATGTAGTAGCCCCAGAAAGAATGCTTTAACCTGAATTATGTCAGTATGAGAAACGAATTTCATGCTTAAGCCACTAACGACGATGCCTATCAATAAAGCGAGCATCAAATGATCTGAAGGCGTTGAGATGTATCGGACACGATCGACAAAGAAGCGACGTATCCAGAGCCCAAGCAGGCCGGCCAGCATTGCGAATGCGGCATATTTACCAAAGGGCTGTATAAGATGGACCCAGAACCAAACGGGTTCCTGGAAAAAGCGCAGATGCCTCAGTAAGACAAGCAACATCCCAAAATGGAACAGATAGCCAAAAATCCAGGTCCATTTACTGGACTTAAACAGGCTTTCAAAAAATGCCACTTCGCGGAACATGCGCCAGACAACACCCGACTGTGTCGTAGGGGCGGGTGTAGTAGGAATTTTTAAGGGTGCAGGTGTTCTGGCATATTTTGTAATACGCATAGCCAAACCAACTACCATAAATAATGTTGCAGCATAAAACAAAACGACATAAAGCGTCGAAATAGTTGTCATGCGCAGCCCCTCCAATTTTACAAGTTAAAAAGAAAAGGGGGCAGGACGCCCCCAATCGAATACCTAATTAAACACAACCCGTTGGTTTTGGCAGACCGGCATACTTACAGGCCTGTTTAGCTGGACCGTAAGGGAATAGCTCGTATAAATACTTGCTATTACCTTTGTCTTTGCCTAACTTTTTACCAATGGCTTTAGTCAATACTCGGACTGCAGGTGCAATCTGGTACTCTTCATAATATTCACGGAGAAAGTTGATCACTTCCCAATGAGTATCTGTTAGTTCATGACCTTCTTCTTTAGCCATAATTGTGGCAACTTCTGGTTCCCACTGATTCAAGTCAGCCAGATAACCTTCTTCGTCAACTTCCAGGGTTTTACCATTTACTTCAATACCCATAAGAGATACTCCTTAACTAAGTAATACAAAAAAAACTGTGTTCGTTATAACCAGGATTGAACCTTGTCATTCGCTTCCACAAGATCAACAAATCCAGCATAGTCAACGATATCAACGTTGTCAGCCAGTTTGTCTGCAGATATCCCGCGAGCTGCGAGATCAGGTCCCAATACTGAAACCTTATGACCACTCAACAATGAAGCAGAAGTGCCGGCTTTAATAGCACCCAGTACACCATCTTCGATTAACAGAAGGGTGTCACTATCTTTCATCATGCCAGTGGCAGTAGCAAGACTGCTACGTTCGTAAGGGGTTTTATTAACGACATGCAAAATAGACATTATTTAATAATCCCCAGTTAAAAGTTAAAGAAAACATCCTGGCCAGCAAAAACATCAGCTAACTCAGAACGCGTGACAAGATGGATGGAATCTTTTTCTGCCCAATCTTCATCTTCATCTTCCCAGACGAGGTGTTGAAGGTCTTCAAGGGATAATCCCCTTTCTTCCAAAGATTCCTTTTCGACGTATATTTTCGTCACTTCGTAATCACCTAACGCAGCGTAGGTAGGGGAGAAATTCTTCATTCCTATACCCGCCGTGTCCTGGTTTTTTACCAGTTGAAAAACACCGTCATCCATAAATGCAAGGCTCACTTCCTGCTCAAAAGCAGCGCCGATCAAAACGACTTCAAGTGACTCCCAGGCATAGATAGTGCCGTAGGGAGGCTTGCGGTTTACATACATAAATTTCTTTGTTTCAGACATTTGCTAAACCTTTCATCAATCGCCAAAGACCACAAGGCGGTCACTTTGAATACCGCCTTCAACCAGCTGCCCTAATCCTGAGATGCGGAAACCAGGAGCCAGATTTGTCGCGTCTTTTCCATTGCGTTCAGCTTCACCCTCATCAACGATTCCTCGTCGCTGGGCAGCAGCAACACAAATCACCATATCCAGATCGTGTTCTGCAGCGAGCTCGCTCCAGCGTTTGACGATATTTCTATCATCCTGAGGTGGTGTGGTTAAACGTGTACCGTTGTTAACACCGTCATGGTAAAAAAAGATTCGAAAAATTTCGTGTCCTTTTTCAATGGCGGCTTTAGTGAAGTTATACGCCGTATCAGCAGACTGGTGCTGATACGGACCTTCATTAACCTGAATAGTAAGCTTCATTACAACTCCTTAGAAACGGATATGCGTAGAAGCATTCAGGCTAGCGCGAGCGCCAGTCCAGTTATCGATGTGGTACTTGGTGAAAGGCAAACCGGTTTTTTCAAAGAAACGAGGCCAGCCGATACGGTCAACCCATTCATTGATACGCTCCCAGTCCTTCGCATCTTCTTTGTAGCACTTGAGAATACGTTTTACGATCGCAGTCGCTTCAGGCCAGCGCGGTGGGTTATTTGGAATACCTGATGCAACCAGTTTCTGGAACGAAGGCTTGCCACGGGCATTTGAGTGGTTACCACCCACCCAGACAGCTAGCTTACTGTGTTCAGCATCATTGATTTGCATGGGTGGGCAAGGTGGGAAACATGCGCCACAACAAATACATTTCTTTTCATCCACTTCCAGAGAAGGTTTGCCGTTAACCAGTGCAGGGCGAATAGCCGCTACTGGGCAACGCGCAACAACAGAGGGGCGCTCACAAACATTTGAAACCAGATTATGATCAATCTTTGGTGGTTTTGTGTGTTGAACGTTAATCGCGATGTCACCCTGACCGCCACAGTTAATCTGACAGCATGAGGTGGTGATATGGACGCGGTTAGGCATTTCCCAACTCGTGAATTCACCAATCAGCTCATCCATCATCGATTTAACAACACCTGAGGCATCAGTGCCCGGGATGTCACAATGTAACCAGCCCTGAGTATGCGACAGGGTGGTGACAGAGTTTCGTGTACCACCAACAATGAAGCCTTCTTTTGTGATGGCATCGATAAGTGGCTGTACTTTCGCTTTCTCGTCCACGATGTATTCAACGTTTGAGCGAATAGTAAAGCGGATGTAGCCATCAGCAAACTTATCACCAATATCACACAGCTTACGCAGTGTGAAAATATCAAGAATTCGCTGCGTACCGACTTTAACTGTATATACTTCGTCGCCGCTAAACGCTACGTGGCGTAAGACACCTGGCTGTGGGTCGTCATGATACTTCCACTGGCCGAAATTTTTACGCATCTTGGGATGCATGTATTGAAATCCATCTGGGCAACCGGATTCGATCGGGTCCCGCATATCTGCTAATGCCATTATTGTCTCCTGATTTTCAGATCAAGCGATGACTTACCTGCCAGATCACTGGCAGGTAAACCAAACTTATATTTACGGAAGTGATTAAGCGCTAGCTTCAATCTTGCGCTGGAACCATTTTTCAGCCTCTTCGTCCCAACCATCCATACGAACGTAGGATGATCTACGTGGGCTTGCAATCATGTTCGGGTCTACTTCGACACCAACACCTTCAAGGAAGTTCACCAGACCGATACGTTCAATCATTTCACCACAACGCTCGTGTTCAAGACCGTTCTCAGCCCAGAAATCAATAATTTCTTCGCCAAGTTCAGTGATGCGTTCGTAGTCTTCTTCGGTATCCATTTTCCAGAAAGGCACAACAACGGTACCCATCAGGTCGCCAATCTTTAGTGTGCGCTTACCACCAATCAGGATGGTTACCCCTTTGTCATCACCGGGATGCAAAGCTTTTGGCATAACGTTCAGACAATGCATACAACGAACACAGTTACCATTATCAACAGCAATCGTGTCGTCATCATTCAATGAAAGTGCTTGAGTAGGACAGCGCGTAATAACGTTATCAATAATATATTGACGACCTTTCTTCGCGACATATCCCTTAAACTCTTCCTGATCAACTTTCATATCATCGCGCCAGGTTCCAATGACGGCAAAATCAGAGCGCTCAATGGCATTCTGACAGTCGTTAGGGCAACCAGAGACCTTGAACTTGAACTTGTATGGTAGTGCAGGACGATGCACATCATCAGTAAAGTTGTTCACCAGTGTACGATGCAGTGAATGCTCATTGGCACAGGACATTTCACAACGCGCAGCACCGACGCAGGACATTGCCGTACGAACACAGGGGCCAGCGCCGCCTAAATCCCAACCGTATTCATTGATTTCATCAAAGAAGTGCTGAGTGTTCTCGGTGGTCGTACCGATAAACATAATGTTGCCCGTCTGTCCATGGAAAGTTTGCAGGCCTGAACCCCATTTTTCCCAGCTGTCGCCTAACTTGCGCAGCATGTCAGTGGTGTAGTAGTTGCCTGGAGTCGGCTGCACACGCAATGTGTGGAACTCTCTGGACTCAGGAAATGCATCGCCCACTTCAGAGAAACGAGGAATGATACCGCCGCCATAACCATAAACAGAGATGGTGCCGCCTTTCCAGTAACCTTTCCGCGTTTCGTAGGAGTGCTCAAGCTGACCCAGAAGCGAATTCGTTACTTTGCGTATTCTCTCGTCAGGGTGATCGTCGCGTAATTTTTTGATACCGGTAATAAAGCTGGGCCAGGGGCCATTTTCCAGTTCGTCCAGCATTGGAGTATCATGATGCTTATCAGCCATGGCTTTCTCCTTAATATAAGAATATTAGGTTTGGTTAAGGCGGGTTGAAAAAATAATTATTCCGGTTTTCCGCCACAACCAGAAATAATGTTAGTAAGGTAGCGGCGAATAAACGGCCACCTTTCAAGTTTGATCGTAAGTGTAGAGTGCTAAGCCAATAGTTAGAACCCTACCCATGGGGTGTTTGCATATGCAGACACTATCCCATATTGGGTATATACGGGCATAACTCTTGCTGATACCAATCAAGGCGTCGCTCAGCTACAAAAAACTAATGGTATCATAACTTGCTCTTTATGAAGCTTTATTTACGCTTGTCTGTGAGTGTGTGCAGGTAATAAGTCGTTAAATTCTGATGTTTTACATTAATAAATTTAATAAAAATAATGAGTTATTATGTAATCATAAAGTAATTTATTGATTATTGAGGTGCCTACTATGCTATTGCCCTATGAATTATCAGACACCGCTAAATATTTATGCTGGCGTGAAAAGAAAATGCAAGGCTTCTCTGGGCAAGCGGCTGCAGCAACGATCGATTTGCAACGTGGTGCTTTGTCAGCCAATGAGTTGCAGGCAATTGCCAGGGTTCTCGGGAAATCCAATGTGGTGATTTACCGGTTACACACTGTGGGTAAAGATATCCGCAGTTCTTTAATTGCTATGGCGAAGCAACTTGGCCTGCAACAAACTGACGGCAATTTATGTTCTGATGGGGATGGAATTAGCTCCATTAGCAATACAGGCGCAGGAAAAGCTGGAGAATACATCCCGTACACGAATAAGCCTTTAAACTGGCATACAGATGGCTATTATAACCCTGCCGAAAAACAGATACGCTCTATTGTCATGCATTGCGTGAAGCCTGCGACTGAAGGCGGCGACAATGCTTTCCTGGATCATGAAATGGCGTATATTGCTTTACGGGATGAAAACCCTGCGTATATTAAGGCGCTAATGGCACCCGATGTTTTCCTTGTTCCTGCCAATGTCTTAAACGATGAGGTCATCAGGCCAGCCCAGTCAGGGCCCGTCTTTTCGATAGATGCTAGCGGTTTTTTACATATGCGTTTTTCAGCCAGAACCCGAAATATAGAATGGAAAAAAGATAAAATCACTAGAAAAGCAGTCGATTATTTATTGAACTTGTTAGAATCCAGCTCGCCTTATATATTACGCTACCGCCTGAAGGCAAACGAAGGCATTATCAGCAACAATGTATTGCATAATCGCTCTGCCTTTACGGATAGCGATGCTTCGAAGCAGAGCAGATTATTGCTTCGAGCAAGGTTTTTTGATCGTATCAGCATCTCGCAAGAGGAAATTTAGTGCTCTATTTAAGTGAAGTTTTACTGCAGAATCACCAGCTTGACAGCTTTCAGGATCTCGAAAATAAAATCCGAGAAAAGGCGCTGGCAGGTGAGCTTTTTTTTCAAATGGATGTCAGGCCGCCGTTTACTGACACCCCTGAAGAATGGGAAGATAAACTGGAAGCAGCCTTTGCTGCCACCCACCAGAGGTAAGTCAGGCATGTTTTGGGAAGATAAAGACAATAAGAAACCCTATCAGGTGTCTGATGATGTTATAGATTTAACGTATAACATTAAATGCAAGTCATTACCTATTGATCATGCGAGTAAATTATCATCTGAAATACTCTCTATTCTTGACTGGATGAAAGACGAAGAACACGCAGGTATCCACCTGATTCATGGAGCGGAGTCGGGAAATGGCTGGATGCGCCCTGAAAACCCGGAAACCCAGTTACTTCACCTCTCCCGGCGCGCCAGAATGACACTGCGCCTCCCAAAAGATAAGATTGACGCGGCTCAATCACTGACAGGAAAGTCTCTGGATATTGATGGCCACAGCCTGGAAATTGGACCGGGGAGTATCAAGCTTTTCAGCACGTTACCGACACAGTTTGCGAGATACATCGTCATTCCGGACGCGATTGCATTTGAGGATGAAGAAGCGTTCCTGACTTACGCCGCTACTGAAATCAGGCAGACAGATATAAAGGTCAGAAAAATGCTTTGTGGCAGAGCGCATTCGATGCAGGTAGGCGGTGGCGGGCAGTTACAAACCCGCAGCCTTATGCTGGCTGACCTGGACCCTGATGAAGCGGTGAAATTACAGCAAACAGGTATCGGCCAGCATAAAATGATGGGGTGCGGCCTGTTTATGCCCCACAAAGGCATAGCGCCAGTGCATGAAACAAATGAAGATGCGAGCAAATAAATGTTGTTAATTAGCCAAGAGTTAAGGCTGTCTGTATATCCCAATGGATATAATTCATCTCTCGATGTTTTTTGAGATAATAGTCGTTAACGTTGAACACAGTTACTGGAGAAAAAGCAATGGCATTAGAAGTTGATGGTAAAACCCTGGAAACCACAGATACCGGTTATCTTGTGAATCTTGAAGATTGGTCCGAAACGGCAGGGGCTGCTATGGCTGTGCTGGAAGAAGTCGAAATGACCGATAAACATTGGGACATAGTGAAATATTTGCGCGAAGAGCATTTCGACAATAATGGGAACGAGCCCAACGAGCGGACAATTACGAAGGACATGAGTAAAAAGTGGGGAAGCAAAATGAACAGTAAAGACATGTATGGCTTCTTCCCGGGCATGCCCAGCAAGCAGGGTCGAAAAATTGCCGGCTTACCTCAAAGCACTCGTAAAGGTGGATATTAAACGTTTTTTGTTCCTGTCCATAAAGAGATATAGCAATATTCGGTATGACCGATTATTATCTGGCGATTAATTGACCAGCACCTTTTAAATACACGCTTTGGAGTACAATATGAGTGACAAGCTAACTGCAATCAAGAAAATGATTGAAATGCAAAAGAAATTTATCGCTTACGAGCAGGAAAATGGTGTTGATCCAGTCGATTACTGGATGTCAAAAGACGGACACCCACTGCATAATTACCGTGACGAATACCAGGATCTGGCCCGAAAAGTGGTTGATCTGGCGCATTCTGATAAAGGCTCGCAAGCATAAAATCTGTGAGCTTCTAAAAAAACGGGCCTTTGGCCCGTTTTTTTACGCCTTATACTTCTGCCCACATTCTCACGAGATTTATATAGGCATGATCTAGCTGGGCTGCATTTTCACACGCTGGGTTCTTTGCCAGCAACTTCTCTCTTGTCTGGTATAGCTGATACAGCAACTCTCTGCGATCTGGCTCTCTAATCATGCTTTGTATCCAGGTCACGGCAACCAACCGGGTTCCTCTGCTGATGGGCGTCACTCGGTGAAGGCTGGACGATGGATAGATAACCGCATCTCCAGCGTTTAATTTAATCTTATGGGGTTTGAACGAGGTATTAATGGTGAGCTCGCCGCCTTCGTACTCATCTGGCGCATTGAGAAAAACAGTGGCGGATAAATCACTGCGATACTGGCCGCCAGGCGGCCCCATGACGGGATCATCGACATGATCACCATAGGACATTTCGCTGGTATAACGGGCATAGAAAGCACTGGCAACACGAACAGGATGAGCAACTGCCTGAAACAAAGTGTGTTGAACAAGGCGGGCCATCACAATGGAGTTGAGCTTTTCAATGACATTCGGGTTGCTCATTTCCTCATTATTTTTTACTCGTTGCGCAAGATGACCGGCAGATAATCGCCCATCTTTAAAATTTCCCATTTCAACTAACGACTGAACTGTTTGTAGCTGGGCAGCATCGAGGACTTCAGGGATAATAGTCAGCATAAATCAGTAACTCGTTTGGAGAAAGTTAGATGATATTGAAAGTCAGCATCGATGACCAATTTTATGACATAGATGTACCGGAAAGTCTGATGGAAGAAGCCGTCGGCTTCTATACGAAGATGGATGTGGATATGGATAAAGGCTGGCAAATGAGTCGCCAATGGGTTGAAAAGCCCGACCTGTACCAGCGCTGCCAGATTGTAGCAGACAGGGTCCTGGGGGCCTTTCATACCGAGAATAAGAAAATGATGCTACTGATGGCTGGGTACATTTTATCCCGTGCAGCTGACGTGCGAGAAGTTGCCATCGACACCAGTGGCGATATTACGCTGACTGAAATCGTTGTTTAGTCATGGTTCTTATAGAGCAAATCGATCTCTTTTGAAAATCCTTCATGAACAACTTTTCGTTTGAGTTTCAATGTCGGGGTGAGTAAGCCATTTTCTATAGTCCATGGTTCAAGCGAACAGTGTATTTTTTTAATTTCAGCATAACCGGGAAAATGGCTAACCTGATCTGAAATACGTGCCTGAAGCAAGTTAATGATCGTTTCCTGATTGCAGGTAGAAAGATCACTGGGGTCAACGCCGGCTTGCCTGGCAAAGTCAGGCCACTGCTCTGCGTTCAGTACCACGAGTGCACTCAGGTATGGGCGGTTGTCACCAATCACCATGACCTGTTCAAACAGGGTGTCTTCGCAAATAGCCATTTGCATATCGGCAGGCGGTACTTTTTCGCCGGTCGCAAGGACAATGATTTCTTTTAAGCGGCCCGTGATGTACAAAAAGCCATTTTCAATTTTAGCTTTATCGCCGGTATGCAGCCAGCCCTCGTCATCAATGATGTCATGAGTGGCTTGCTCATTGTTCCAGTAGCCTTTCATGGCTGACGGCGTTTTAACCTGTAGCTCGTCATGTTTTGCTATACGGGTTTCTATCCCATCCAGGATCACACCGACACTTGCCGGGTCATTGTGATCCGGTGTGTTAACGCTAATAACCGGACTGGTCTCTGTTAACCCGTAGCCTTGCAACATAGGTAAACCAAGACCAATAAACAGCTTTGAGACAGTAACCGGTAATGGGGCGCCGCCAACAACCGTCATTTTAAGTTTGCCACCTAATTTTGCCATGACTTTACTGCCGACGAGTTTGTAAAGTAGCGGCCAAAGTATGAATGCTGGGCTCCAGCTCCCCCGGCCTTGTTGATATTCAAAACGTTGCCAGCCGGTTGAGACAGCAAACTGAAACAGTTTTTGTGCAATGGGTGATTTCTCTTCGAGGCCTGCCTGGATTTTGTTGAAAACGCGTTCAAAAATTCTCGGCACGGAAATCATCATTGTCGGCTGTACTTCGAGCAGATCTTCACCCAGTTGGGGTATCGAACGATTGTAAGCAACAGTTGCGCCCACCATAATAGGCAGGTAATAACCTGCCGTTCGTTCAAGCGTATGCGACAGGGGCAAAAAAGATAAAAACAGCTCACCCAGTTCGATAGAAATCATTTGCAGTGGCTGGTAGGCATTCCAAAGGATATTAAAATGAGAAAGCATTACCCCTTTGGGGCGACCGGTTGTGCCCGAGGTGTAAACAATCGTCGCTACGCTATCGGTATCTATCGGAATAGCTACCTCTTGCCCGGTTTCAGGTAACCATTGATCGATGGTGTTAAACGCAACAATCGCATGATGGGTATTGATAGTTGTTGTGCTGATAATCCGATGCAGCGTAGAGAGCCTGTCAACGACCGGGAAGAGGCAATCCCAATGTTCCTGCTTGCCGATGAAGAGTAATTTTGATCCTGAGTCTTGAAGAACATAAGCGATATTTTCAGCATGATCCTGTGTATAGAGCGGGACGGTCACGAGGCCATTTGCCATCGCAGCAATATCAAAGAATACCCACTCCGGGCAGTTGTGCATCATGACGGCTACGCGGTCACCTGCCTGCAGATTTTCTTTCTGGAACGCCGTCTGCCATCGATACACTTCAGCAGCAGCTTCAGCCCATGTGTATGTTTTCCATTGGTTGCCTGAGTTATCGAAGTAACGGTAGGCAGGTAAGTCAGGGCTGCGTTTCACACGTTGAAAAAATAGCCCGGATAATGTCACGGCTTCTTTTGGCGAGATGACAGAGTTTTTTACGTTATCCATTGCCTACGCTCGCGGTCTGATCAAAGTCTAAAATAGATTTCCAGCCAGTATCCGCTGCAAATCGCGGCCCATATCGACGTTCAAAATCTTGCAAGCGTCGTAACATGACATCGACGCCTTCCGTTTCAATGTAATGCATAGGGCCTCCCAGGAAGGGCGAGAAACCGGTGCCAAATATCAACCCACCATCTATTAAGTCCGGGTCACTAACAACCTGTTCCCGGTAGCAGGCAACCACTTCGTTCAGCATGCGCATAATCATACGCTGAGACACATCATCATTGAGCTGATAGCCACGAGGTGCTTTAGGTTTAACTGGCTTGCCTTTTTTGTACTGATAAAAACCCTCGCCAGATTTTCGCCCGAGTTTTTTAGTGTCGACCATCATGCCCAGTTTAGCGGGTACTTCGAGTCCAAGATGCTCACCCAGGATATTGCCGACGTGAAGGCAAATATCGAGCCCGACGGTATCTGCCAGTTCTATGGGGCCCATCGGCATGCCGAAATCTGTGGCTGCTTCGTCAATCAAAATAGCCGGCACACCCTCACTGACTAATTCAATCGCTTCAAGCAAGTAGGGCATTAACACGCGATTGACCAGAAAACCGGGTGAGCTTTTGACCGGTAGAGGTAATCGGCCAATGCGTTTTGCAAATGCTATGGCCTGCTGTGAAGCTTGTTCGCTAGTGATCGTATCCTGCACAATTTCCACTAACTGCATTTTGGCCACCGGGTTAAAAAAGTGCAGCCCGACCAGTCGCCCGGGATCTTTCAAAATACTACTGAGTTCCTGCAGGGGAATACTTGACGTATTAGTCGCCAGCAATGCATCTGTTTTCATCTCTGGTTCTAATGCGGCGTAGAGGGATCGCTTGGCATCTGCGTTCTCAAAAATTGCCTCGATTACAACATCGGCTTTTTTAATACCTAAGCCTGCATGGTCAGGTAAGAGGCGATCCATTACTTCCTGAACCGGCCTGTCTCTCTTGAGGCGCCGCTTAAAGAGTGTGTGCGCTCTTTTAAGCGCAGGGGCGATGCGTTCAGGGCTTTGATCCTGTAGCGTGACGTTAAGCCCTTTTAAAGCGCACCAGGCGGCGATATCCCCCCCCATGAGGCCTGCGCCCACCACATGGACATGGGTTGGCCTGAAATTTTTCAGTTTTGCCAGCCCCTTCATTTTTTCCTGTAACTGGAAAACGCGGATTAAATTCTGCGCCGTGTTGCCAGACAGTAACCTGGCGACAGATTCAGCTTCTGCCTGTAGCATTGCGCGCTCATCATCACCGTGTTTTTTCCAGATATCGATCAGCGAATAGGGGGCCGGGTAGTGTGCTTTATTCGCCTTTTTCGCAACCTGTGTTTGAAATACTTTTGCCAGCACAGGGCGGATAGCCTTATGGTTTGACATTCGCTGGGCGCGAGTCGGTTTATGTTTCGAGACTTTTTCCAGAATAATTTTACGCGCAGCCGCTTCAAGTTGCCGTTCGGGTAAAGCGTAGTCAATCAGCCCCATACGCTGCGCTGAAAAAGCAGTCACGGTACGCCCGCTTAACATCAGATCCATGGCCTGAGTTGCGCCGATCAGGGGCGTGATTCGTGCGCTCCCACCAAAGCCCGGATGTATTCCGAGCCGGACTTCTGGTAAACCCAGTCGAGTGTCATTTTCGTTCAGGGCGATTCGATAATCGCAGGCTAATGCTAATTCCAGCCCACCACCCAGACAAAAGCCACGAATCAAAGCGACTGTCGAAAAGGGGAGAGCAGCCAGGCGATCAAAGACTCCCTGGCCTCGGCGAATGGCATCTAAGGCTTCATTCTGGTTTTTTAGTTGTGTGAACTCGTTGACATCAGCACCTGCAATAAAACCATTCTTTTTATCTGACAGGATGACAAGACCGCGAGGTTTTTGTTTTTCGAGCTCCAGTAAGGCCTGATAAAGTTCTTCCAGCACACTGGCGGAAAGTACGTTAGTCGTTGAGCCCTGTTTATCAAAATGCAGCCAGGCAATATTATCTTCATCGGTAACG
This sequence comes from Gammaproteobacteria bacterium, assembly GCA_036478835.1. Taxonomy (GTDB): domain Bacteria; phylum Pseudomonadota; class Gammaproteobacteria; order DSM-19610; family DSM-19610; genus JAZGER01. The sequence continues at coordinate 13,276 of JAZGER010000025.1, forward strand.
GTATAAAAATCCTTGATCGGAGTGTTCTCCATTATGCAACCCTCTCTATTAACATCGCACCGCCCTGGCCACCACCAATACACAGGCTGGTCATGGCACGTTGTTTGTTTTCACGTTGCAATATTTTGAGTGCATGTAAAACAATACGCGAACCGGAAGCGCCCACTGGGTGCCCCAGACTAACGCCACCGCCATCTATATTGAGCCGATCTTCATCGATCGCAGCAAAGGCCTGTCCAAGTCCTAAAGTCTTTGTGCAGTACTCAGTATCCTGCCAGGCGCGTAAACAGGACTGCACCTGAGCGGCAAAAGCTTCATTGATTTCCCAGCAATCAATGTCCTCGCTGTTAAGGTTGTTTCGTAACATGACGGGGGCCATGGCATGCACGGGTCCTAGCCCCATTTCCCTGGGATTCAGGCCTGCCCATTGGCTATCGACAATGCGACCGATAACCGGCAAGTCATATTTTTGAATTGCTTCTTCAGATGCGAGTAATAACCAGGCTGCGCCATCGGTAATTTGGGCACTATTCCCAGCGGTAATTTTTCCAAAGGGACGATCAAAAACCGGTTTTAATTTTGCCAGCTTTTCAGTCGATGAATCAGGTCGTACGCCATCATCGGTATCGTAAAAATTTCCAGCGTTGTCGTAGACAGGCTGAATTTCATCCAGCAGATTGTTTTTCTGAGCATGCATTAAGCGTTGATGGCTACGGACAGCGAACTGATCCATCTCTTCTCTCGAGATGTCAAATCGGTGCGCGAGCACTTCAGCCGTTTGCCCCATATTCAAACCTACGATCGGATCGGTCAGGCCGCGGATCAAACCAATGACAGGCTTCAGATAGCCTGGCTTAATTTTACTGATGGCCTTGAGTTTTGCAGTGGGTGTTCGGGCACTACTGAATTGCCCAAGCCAGCCAACCATTTCGGTATTCATCAATACCGGTGCATGGCTCATGGATTCAACGCCACCTGCTAGAATCAAATCAGAGCGGCCGCTACTAATTTCCTGCGCTGCACTATCGAGGGATTGCATCCCCGATGCGCAGTTGCGTTGCACGGTCCATGCAGGCACCTTTTCACCACAGCCCAGACGTAATGCAACAATACGGGCTATATTTGCTTCGCTTGGGCCAGCCATGACACAACCGAGGATCACCTGATCAATCTCGGTTGCAGAGAATGTCTGCCTGGCTAATAAAGAACGACCCGCCTGAAAGGCAAGGTCAGCTGCCTGAAATGGCCCCGGCTTATTTTGCGCGCGTAAGAAAGGGCTGCGGCTGCCATCGACAATATAGACAGCTCTGCCGGTTACGAGCGGATTGAAGTTTGTGGCCATGTTGATTTTGCCTCCGTCCAGAAATCAGCAGGGAAGTCATCTACAGCGATAACGGCTCTGCGTAAAGAAATTGCATCGTTGACAATCTGTGCATCCTGATCAGAAATTACACTGTTTTCAACGGCTTCGTCAATACATAGTTCCGGGTCAGATCCGGAGAGGGTGCCATTTTTGATGGCGGATTTAATGATTTTCAAAATGGGTTTGGCCAACAAAGTCTGTTGCATAGACTGCTCAAGTAGCGCTAACGCTTCTTTATTTCCTTTAGGTGAATATAACCCCTGCGTCAATCGATCTCTGACGTCACCTGTTTGCAGGCTTAAGTTCGCCACTTTACGGGTGAGTGAATCACTGGGCGGTTTATAGCTGCTACCAAAAGGAAAGATCACGCGTTTGAGGACAAAACCAGCGACATTGCCGGGTAAGTTATCTACTATTTCAAGCAGTCGTTGCTGCGCATGATAAATTTCATACTGCACTGACCATTCAAGCAGTGGTTGGTCTTCCACCCGATGTCCCTGGTCTGAAAAGCGTTTCAATGAGGCGCTTGCCAGGTACAGGTGGCTGAGTACATCACCGAGGCGACCGGATAAACTTTCACGGCGTTTGAGGGAACCCCCCAGTAACAACAACGCAGTTTCAGAAGTGATCGCAAACGCGGCACTTAAACGCGTCAGCTGCTTATAACAGCGGTTTTCAATCCGGTTGCCGGGTGCTTTGGCAAAGTAGGCGCCGGTGATTCCATGTAGGAATGTACGGGAGAAGTTGCTCATTGCCAGCTTCACATGTCCACTTAATGCTTCATCAAAAGCGGGTAAATCTTTTGCAGTGGCGCTGTCCATTTCTTTTAACAGATAAGGGTGACAACGAATGGCGCCCTGTCCGAAAATGATCAGACTGCGCGTTAAAATATTTGCACCTTCTACCGTGATACTAATGGGTACGCCTTCGTATCCCCGTGCCAGGTAGTTATTGGGCCCCATGCAAATACCGCGACCGCCGTGTATATCCATCGCATCGTTCATGACCAGTCGCATACGCTCGGTTAAATGGTATTTCACAATGGCGGATGCGACTGACGGTTTTTCTCCCCGGTCGACGGCAAGGGTCGTTAAACCACGAGCCGCATCCATACCGTAGGCAAAACCGGCGATGCGCCCAAGTGCATCAGCGACGCCTTCAAACTGACCAATAGAGGTTTTGAACTGTTTGCGAGTAACAGAGTAAGCCCCACAGGTGCGAGCGGCCAGTTTTGCCGCTCCGGTACTCAGCGCAGGTAAAGAGATAGACCGACCGTCTGCCAACGATTCCATCAGCATACGCCAGCCCTGACCGGTTCGTGCCTGACCGCCAATGATCCAGTCCATGGGAATGAACACATCATGACCACTGTTTGGGCCATTCATGAAGGCCTGGTTTAGAGGGAAATGCCGGCGGCCGATTTCAACGCCGGGTGTGTCGGTTGGAATCAGAGCAACAGTGATGCCCAGCTCTTCGTCATCGCCCAATATGTGTTCAGGGTCAAATAATTTAAAAGCCAGCCCCAAAACTGTGGCGACCGGCCCCAGGGTGATGTACCGCTTGTCCCAGTTTAAAAGGATACCGAGGGTTTCTTTACCCTTGTATGACTGCTTGCAGACGATACCGGTGTCTGGCATCGATGCAGCGTCGCTTCCCGCCTCAGGCCCGGTTAAAGCAAAGCAGGGGATTTCCTGGCCACGGGCCAGCCTGGGCAGGTAGTAGTCTTTCTGTTTTTCGGTGCCATAATGCAATAATAATTGCGCTGGCCCGAGAGAGTTAGGCACCATCACGGTGACGGCAGCAGTGATGCTTCGCCCAGAGAGTTTCATCACAACGCAGGAATGTGCGTAGGCTGAAAATTCAAGCCCGCCGTATTTTTTCGGAATAATCATGCCGAAGAAGCCCTGATTTCGAATAAAGTCCCAGACGTTTTCCGGCAAATCATGCAGCTCTTCCGTAATTTCCCAGTCGTTTACCATTCGACAGAGTTCTTCAACCGGACCTTCAAGGAAAGCCTGCTCTTCTGCTGTCAAAGCAGGTTCGGGAAGCGCCAGTAGTTTATTCCAGTCCGGCTTGCCACTAAAAAGATCCGCTTCCCACCAGGTGCTACCGGCTTCAAGCGCTTCACGTTCAGTATCTGAAACCTCCGGCATGATCGATCGAAAAAATGTCATTACAGGCTGGCTAAAGAACCGCAACCTGACAGAAGGGATAGAAAAAATCAGGGTAAATGCAGTAATCAAAATTGCTGCGGGAATAATTAGCCACAGAGAAAAGGTGCTTGCAGAAAGTGCGAGGAGGGTAAAAAGGGCGATACTCCACACCAAAGCAGACGCTCTGATAACGGCTAAAGTAAACGGTACGAAAATTACTAGTCCAACCACGAGCCATGTTGCCATGAGGAAGCTCCTTGTTTATTGGTCAGTTAATTATGAATGACCTTATTGTTATGATACAAGTTCATGCTAAATCCTTATGCACAACTATCTTATCCCTATTCGTGGCATAACGGTAGTAAAATAAGAAGATTTTTATTGTGAATGATCATGTGGGAAAGAGTTAAAACCCAGTGAGCCTTTCTTATTGCTGCTTCTTTACGAGAAATGCTACGGCTAAAATTTTTGAGTTTATAGGTAGTTAGGTTAATGGAGGGGATAAATTACGCGTATATAAGCATGTTATTACATACCGAATAATGCTGTCAGAGTTTTTTATAGCCAGAGACATAACTGGCGCTCAAAATTATTCTTTGTTGGGCTGTGCTCATGAGTGTGAATAGAACAACGGAGTGTGTAGTTATTTATAATGAAAAAAGATGCGAGCAAATCCAGCTTGAAAGATAGACATAAAATCGATGCAGCTATTAACTAGCTGCATCGTTAATAAAACAAGCCATAGCATGGCTATTCTTAACTACTCACCAATTTCTAGCGGATCATTGCTTGCGTTTCTGCGAGCAAATGTAATGGTGGTGTTTTTAAGCAATGCATTATGCCATCCACCGGGGAAACTGGAATTTGGACGAGCCTTACTATACAACACCATACAGGCAGCTTCAGTTTCGGTATCAGAAATACCGATGACTTTTAAATAGCCTTCACCATCTTTAGGCAGCATGGATTTTGCAACCGGATTACCATAGAGGTCGACATAGTTCAGGCTGCGCGTATTTTTAGTGACTATCACGGAATCCTGCCCGATAATTTCTGTTGCAACACCCACAAAAGTTCCATCGTTACGGAACGCCTGGATTTTTGCAGTTGCCTGCAGGTCTGCATCATGCCCTGAGAAATAGATCGCCAGATGCTGCCCGGACACAAAACGCATGGTGCTCATTTCACGGCTTGGGTTAGGCATACCGGTAAAGTTATTCCAGATAATTTGCCGTCTGTTGTGGCGGCCACCTGTATTCCAGTCAACATAAACATCAATCTTCTTACGCTTATCGAGTTGGCCCGTGCGAACCACAATACCCTGGCCCCAGTTTGGCGTATTGAGTAAATCGTCAATAACGACTTCAGCTCGCTCATTGGTGCCGCCATCGATATGCACATCAATACTACCGATACAGACACCTGGCTGGGTACCTCTTGATTTCCAGACATCAAACGTCAGGTCTGTGTCCTGACTTACTTCAACGCCACCCACACGCTGAAGCTCATTGGTTGTAGCGATAATGTTTTTCACCTTGTTATTAAAGAATAACACCGTTGTCGCATGACCCACGCCTGCTCGGTTGGTGCAGACACCTTCATGGGCTGTTATTTGTGTTGCCGCCATACTGCCTGCGCTTACTAGACTTAGAAAAACGCCAGCAGCTTTTGAGAGTAGTTGAGTGTTCATATATTGCCTCCAGTTAAAATTTATGTATCTATTTATCTTGCCCATTCACACTAACCGGACGCTGTAACGCTGAACAGCGCCCGATGAACAGAGAGTAAAGCGCTAAACTAATGTCACCGACTGTGCATTTGCACAGTCTGGCGAGCATCGATTACAGGTATACTTTCAAAGATAAGAATTAAACGAGAAGCTGATGCGGTTTTTTAAATATCCTGTGGCGTTTTTGCTCGTCGCTTTTTTCATGCTGTTGCTGACAATTGTCTGGTACAGCCGATCAAGTTATCAGTCATTTGTTGAAAGCCATCAGCAACTGGCTTTACGGTCTGTCGATGGGACTGCGCGTGAACTCGAATTCCTGGTGCGAGAATACCAACGTCTAATGAATTTATTTATCACGCGTGAAAAATCACTATTGAGAAAACTAATACTTGATCCAGGTGATTCTTCGAGTAACCAGGAGTTAAGGTCAAAAGTAGATGTCTATTTTCCTGAGCGCTTTGCATTTACGGTAGCTGATAAAAATGGCATTCCTATATTAACCAAAGGGCGGGAGTTGATCGGTAAGGCCTGTAGCCGAGATATCAAAGGATTTTCGAGAGCGCCGCATCGGCATGCCGTGTACGTACACCCGAGCCCTACAGTGAATAAATTTCATTTTGACCTGATGAATTCAATCACTGAATCTGACGAACCTGTGTATGTGTTTTTTGTCAGCTTTTTTTTGAATGACCTTGTCCGGGTGATGAATCATGGGAAAATCGTTGGTCATGAGTTGATTCTTGTGAAACGGGATACCCCGGATATTATCGAGGCAACAACTTATGATGCTCAGTCCATTCTATTTTCTGGTTCTCGCCATCCCGAAAAAATCCCGTCAGGAAAAAAAGGTACAACAAGAACTGTCTGGTCAGAAACATTAAATGCGTTGCAATTAGCATCTATTCCTGTTGAAGGAACCTACTGGCGTTTGATCGATATCCCTGACCCTTCAATATTTGTAGCTAAACGAAACGAATTATTGAAGCAGGCGATCTGGGTGTTATCCTTGCTTACACTGTTTTTTGCTCTGGTTTCCTGGTTATTAAAAAAAATGGGTGTCGCTGCTGACGAAACTAAAGTGATTATCAATGCGATTGATCATGAGCGAGAGCGCATTGCAATGGACCTTCATGATGAAGTCCTGTCTGAGCTGGCACACCTGAGGCGCTCCTGTCATGTGTTTCATGCGGCCAGGGAAATCACACAGACAACCTCATCTGATATAGAGATACTTGATACGGAAATTGAGAAAATCACCGATGTCATCAGACACGCTATTAATGATTTACATCCGCAATCATTGCGTCTGATTGGTCTGGAAGATACCGTAAAATATTATGTTAGTAAGTTATTTAACATGGAAGATTCCCCGTCAATCAATATTGTAATCGACCATTGGGACGAATCACGCTTGAGTGACAATGAACGGCTGCATTTATTTCGTATCATTCAGGAAATATTCGCTAATATACTCAAGCATGCATCTGCCAGGCATTGTTTTTTTCGAATGGCGATGACCGAAACACAACTGACGTTTAAAATAGAAGACGATGGTTGTGGAATGACTGACAATAAATCGGGGGCAGGGCGAGGTAAAGCAAATATTATGATACGTAGTCGATTGTTGTATGCCGTTTCTATCTGGAAAACAAATGCTAATAATGGAACCAG
>JAZGER010000026.1:0-3446 GCA_036478835.1 Gammaproteobacteria bacterium
AAACCTAGAGAAAAAGCGAGAGCAGAGGTTAGAAAGAATGGCCACCCAAAGAAAATAAAGTAACCCTTTGTTATGCATTATGTTTTATCCTTAAGTAAGTGCCATTCGTATCTGACCCTAGTTATTCTATTTACGATATTATATTGGTTCTTACTATGCTACTTTTTTGTTGCACTAATTTTTATTAGGGTTAAGCTTATGAACCACACAAATCTAACATGGCTAGTGACAATGAGCTTTTCCAGACGACTGTCCCAAATACGTAAAGGTAAGAAACTCACTCAGCAGCAGATGGCTGACACCATCAGTATTCACGTCTCGCAGATAAAGCGTTATGAATCTGGCGATAACCCAGCCTTCCTTGGAAGTGCTACGTAAAATCGCTTGTGCGCTCAATATTAGCGCAGATACGCTGCTTTTTGATGAAGATGAACGGAGAGCCAGTAACGATTTTAAAATGCAGTTTGAGGCTCTCAACCAGTTTAGTGAGAATGAAAAACTCGTTGGCAGTTAAAAAATGAGGGGGGTTGATGCTACACATTATCTGCTTGAAGCACGACTATTGCGTGATAAAGTCCCTTCGTTCGACAAGTACCCGTTTTCCTTGCCTGTTATTAATAACCTGGAAACGATTAAATTTCATCCCAAGGTTACTTTTTTTGTTGGAGAAAACGGAACGGGCAAATCAACACTGCTTGAAGCTATTGCCACAGCATGGGGATTTAATCCAGAAGGCGGCACCAAGAATTTTAACTTCTCGACTCGGGCGTCGCACTCTGAACTCTACAAATACCTGAGGCTTTCCAAGAGTTATAGGCGACCGAAAGATGGATTTTTTCTCAGGGCAGAAAGCTATTTCAATGTTGCAACAAATATTGAACAGTTAGACGAAGATCCTTATGGAGGGCCGCCTATTATCAATTCATATGGAGGAAAATCATTACACCATCAATCTCATGGAGAATCATTCTTTGCATTGATGACGCATCGCTTTGGTGGTAACGGTCTTTATATTTTGGATGAACCCGAAGCCGCATTATCGCCAACTCGACAAATGGCGATGCTCACGCAAATGCATCAACTGATTAATAGAAATTCACAATTTATCATTGCAACACATTCACCTATCATTCTTGCCTATCCGAATGCCGATATATATGAGTTAACAGAAAAAAAAATATATAAATCTAAATATGAAGACATTGAACACTACTCTATAACCAAAGACTTTCTAAGTAACTATAAGCATTTTCTTGATACATTACTGATTGAATAGAGCTAAAGCAATTATTCATCTTCATTTCCTGTCCCTCCTATATCTTTAGGTCTTAGATCAGGATGACGATCGTAAATAGGTTCAGCGATTTCATAGATCATATAGCCTAATACTTTACCCATCGCCTTTTTATAACGAAGTGATTCTTCCTCATTGCACGTATCTTGAACATAATCAACTGAATTGCTGAGTCTAATACGAAATTCCAGCATTAGCTCACTGATCTGCTTTGCCACATTATTATCATCGAACATACTATTTACTCACAGCTAGGAAATAAATCGTTCTTTCTCTTACAGTCTGCCATGCATTTGTGAAACTTAGCACCACCATCACCGATATCTATATAGGGCATGCACTCTGCGATACAATCATCAACTGTCCCAGAACCAGGCTTTACATCATCATCACTAGTATCTGGGTTGGGGAAAGGCCCCCATGGTTTCCAGTTTGGATTTGTTGGATCATATGGGTCAGTATTATTATTATTTGAATTTTCATTCAATGCATTTTGCGTTCCTTGCACACCATGACCTATTGCTGCACCTGTAAGTGCCGTCAAAGCAGCACGACCAGCATTGAATACAAGAGTTCCATATAAGCCATTGGAATCCGAGTATATTAAAGGATTCCCGTTCACATAAGCATAAGTATTTAACCCTCCATCTAGCCCAATCGGATCACTGGTAATGTACCGACCTGTTGCTGGATCGTAGTATCTGAAGTAGTTGTAAAACCACCCCGTCTCCGCATCAAAATACTGCCCCGGAAAGCGCAGATTAATCTCGGTATTCACCCCGCCAGTCACCGCCGCGCCGCCAAAGGCTTCGCCTTCCCACCGCCAGACGATGATACCCCTGCTGTCAGTGGCCAGCCGTGGCGTATCCAGGTGGTCGCTATGCAAATAGCTGAGCCGCTCACCGGCATCAATCTGAACCCTGGCTATACCATTTACTCGGATATAGTCGCGGATCAAACGCCCATCAGTCTGCGTTTCACTGATCAGTTGACCATTCAGATCATAATGATACACCGTTGTGCCGGTCGCAGTCACTTTGCGGGTTCGCTGACCAAAAGTGTTGTAGGTATACGTTGCTTTCAACTCATCGTCTTCGATAACTTGAAATAGACGTCCGGCATCGTTGTAAACCAGTTGTCGTGGTGGTGGAATCGGTAAGGGGATATCACCCAGCCGGTCGGTTTCAATGAGTTGCAGCCGATTACTCTCCGCCTGATACTGATAGCTGGCATGGAGTGGGCTCTGTTGCAGGCTTAGGCGGTTGTCGTTGAGGCCATAGGTATAATCCAATGCCGTTGCCTCATCGTTCTTTTCAGAATCCAATCGATCTAGCGCGTCGTACTGGTAAATTTGGCTATTGTCAGTATCGGCGCTCTGTTGCCGCTGTATCAGGTTGCCGTTAACATCATAAGCATAGTGGCGTTCGGCCAGGGGCGAGCCGGTATGTTCTAACGTGTCATCCGTTAACCGTCCTTGCAGGTCGTATTGCCGGGTTTCTTGCACGCCATTATCATAAGTGCATTGGGTCAGGCGGTTATCGGCGCGGTAGCGGATTTCGCTGATTAGCGGGGTGTCGATGTTATCGAGCATCGCGCTGACGGCTTCGATCCGGCGGACGCCATCGCGTTGGTAAGTAACGGTACGGCCACTGGGCAATGTCTGCCGGGTGACCTGATCGCCGTCATCATATTCATAGGTCTGGCTGTAGGTTTGTCCCAGTTCGGTGTGATGGACTTCGATGATGTTGCCGAAAGCGTCATAATGGTATTCGGTGCGACCGCTTTCGTCGTCTACCGCACAAAGCCGACCGATGCCAAAGTCGCAGGTGTCGTACGTGTAGGTAACCGATTCCGATGAATCCGGTAAACGCTTTTCTACCAGACGCTCCAGGTCATCGTACTCGTACTGTGCGGCCACCCCCCGGGCATCGGTGAGTTCAATGACGTTATTCGCCACGTCGTAGTGGTACCGTAAAGTGCCCCGATCCGGGCTGGTTTCCGAAGTGACGCGGCCCAGGGCATCGTAACGGTAATGGGTGACTGCACCATTGGGAGCCGTCACCTGGGTGACGCGATCCAGATTATCGTATTGATAACGGGTGATGCCCTCAAGCCGATGGGTTTGGGTGGTGAGACGATCCACCGGATCAAA
>JAZGER010000027.1:0-3557 GCA_036478835.1 Gammaproteobacteria bacterium
TTGTGTCACTCTGATTTGCCGATTGATCACTAACCGCATCGTCAGAGCCTGACGATCCACCACAGCCAACCAGAAGCGTCATTGTTAAAGCAAGACTTACGGTTAGCATTAAGTGAGCAAACTGAAAATTAAATGCCTCTAGCAGTCTGGAAGCGGGTGTTTTTATCTGGGGAATTAAGAAATACATAGTTATAAATAGCGGCACTGTTATCAGAAAATAAATAGAATATATTCAGTCAACTTATTCAGTGATAAGTTTCTCAGTACTGTAAGCTATTATTTATTGTGGCAATAAAAACTGTCGCCTTCGTGAGACAGTCAAATATTTACCATTAAGCCGTTCTTTTGATCCATATCAAGTCTTTCTAATATTCGATTGGTTAGTCTGTAGCTTCGGTATTTCATATTGAGGCAGTAGTTTGGCATACACAATTCTAGTCCCCGTCGAAGATACCACCTGGAGCAGTGGTTTTATTTCACATCTGAACAATCTTGCGAAGCGCGATGATTCGGGTTTCGTCTTGCTGCGAGTGCTGCCGGATCTGACAGGTGTCAACGCAATGGAAATTGATCAACGCATACTCGAAGCAGAAACCATGCTGAATAACTGCGCTAAACAGTTGGATATATCGAATGATCGTATCTGGTTCAATCTTGAAATGGGCGACCCGGAAACGGTGATAACCCAACGTGCGATTATCGAAAAAGTTGATCTGATCGCCATGACGACGCATGCCCGTGCAGGCATGAGCCGTATGCTTGATGGCAGCGTGGCCGAATCAGTTATGCGTGTTGCACCTTGCCCAACACTGCTATTTCATACTGATACGGCGCCGCACCCGGAACTGGAAAATGGACAGGTAATGCGCATTCTGGTGCCTATCGACACCAATCGTGAATCATCATATATACTGGAATCTATTACTCAGCTAGTACCAGCCAAGCACTGTGAAATTATACTTTACCATTCTTTCACAGGTACCTCTGAGGCTGATAATTCTGGCATAAGCATTAAAACTGAAAAAACCATCATCGAATTATGTAAACAGCGATTTAAACAACATGGCTACAAGGTAAGCAAAATTGTTTCCTCATTTAAAAGCCCGGCTAGCGACATTATAAAAACTATTCATGAACAAAAAATCGACCTGATCGCTATGGGCACACATGGCAGAAGCGGATTATCACGACTGCTGTTCGGTTCAGTTGCAGAATCTGTTCTTCATCACAGTGTTTGCCCCTTGCTCGTGGTTTCAACTTCACCCACCCACGAGTTTGAGTACAAGGAAAGATATATTGGTTAATGGCTAGAATTCCTCACTACAACAAATCAACGTAACCCGCATACCAGAACAAATCTGCGCCTAGTAATTTCTTAACCAACTGTAGATGGGTCAACACTCTTTTTTGTAATTGCTTGTCATTTTTTAAAGATTTACCAGTCAACGCCAGGCTGCTCAGTACGGCAGATGCTGAAGGCAGTGAACTATCTGTGAAAGCTATGCTGCCACCCAGACCTGGCAAAATGTTTGCATCGGACTGGTACCAGCGATTACCGCGATAATATTTTTTCCATGCAATTTCTGTCAATTGATCACTGAGTTGAGCATATGACTTACCCGCCTCTATCAATGACCAATCCCGCAGACCTTTTGCGACTAACGCATAATCCTTGACACTTGCTTGTCCTATTCCGCCTGATTTATCGGTCGCCCGTAACAGCCGCTTGCCATCCCACAATTGTTTAACCAGATAGTTCGCTAAACGGCTACCGGCTGCTTTATACTTTTTCTCGTCTGTTAGCTGACTTGCACGTGCAAGGGCGCTGAGAAAAAGTCCATTCCAGGCGGCCAGCTGCTTGTCATCAACTGGCAATGAACGCTTCTCTCTTAATTTAAGCAGTTTTCCCTGGGCAGACTTTAGGTGTTTTTTCAGGATCTCTGGTTTCATGCCAAGCATATCAGCCAGTTTTGATAAATCACTTTGGACAGTCGGCAGGTAACCATACTCTGTCACTGCATCACCCTGTAGAGACCAATAGACTGTCGCAATTTTTAATTCTTTCTGATTCAGGATATTTTTTAGCTGCTCTGCAGTCCAGGAATAATAAAAGCCCTCGCGACCCTGGTCATCAACAGCCGAGAAGCTACCCACATAACCACCTGTACCTCCCGCCATGTTTTCCAGTATAAAGTCCAGTGTTGAGAAGCCGGTTTCCAGATAATTTTCATTAGCCAGTTTTTCACCTGCGTTCAAGTACAGCAAAGCGAGTTGCGCATTGTCATAGAGCATTTTCTCAAAATGCGGAAGCGTCCAGCCAGGATCAGTTGCATATCGAAAAAATCCACCCCCAATATGATCATGCAATCCAAGCTTTGCCATTTGATCAAGCGTAAGGCGAACAAAGGGCGCTAACACATGCTCTTTTTCACGCTTTACCAGATTAACAAGCTGTTGCAATTGAACTGTCATTGGGAATTTGCTTTGGCGTCCAAAACCACCCGACATATCATCAGCCATTTCCAGACTGGAAGTTGTAAAAGCATCATCGGGAACTGTGCCAGTACCCGCCTGCTGTTGCATGACAGCCAACTTGGTTCGGATAATTTCTTCTGTGCCCTGGCGTGCCAGTTCAGCCAGACGTTCAGGTTCCTTCTGCCAGCGCTCAGACACATCTTTCAATAGAGTGTAGAAGCGTTGCTTTGGCAAATAGGTAAAGCCAATGAGTGGATAACCCTCTGGCGTTAAAATAACATTTAACGGCCAGCCGGCATGGCCGCGCGTTAACTCCACAAATTCAATCAAGTGAGCATCCAGTGCGGGCTCAAGTTCACGGTCAATCTTTACTGGCAGAAATTTTTGATTCAACAGCTCAGCTACGTCTTCAGCTTTGTAACTCTCACGCTGCATAACATGGCACCAGTGACAGGAAAAGTAGCCACTTGAAATGAATAACAGGCGATTTTCTTTCTGCGCTTGTGTCAGCAGTGCCGGCCGCCAATCCTGCCAGGCAACGGGATCATCGCCATGCATAGCCAGATAAGGGGAAGCGTGTGAGGCTAATTGATTGCTTAGCTCACTTGTAGTTATTGCACCTACCGACTGTGCGAACAACATAAGGAATACTGCAATAGAAAAAGAAAGCCGCGGCATATTAGTTACTTGGCCTGCCAATACAATATATATGGATTAGTCGTCCATACTGTCCAGTTCACGCTCCATTTCCTCATCGGTCATCGGATGATAGCCATCATCATCCTGCTCTTTAGCAGGAGGTGCAAAGCGTTCTGCCAAAAATACACCGACTTCGAACAATAACCACATCGGAATCGCCAGTAGCGTTTGAGAAATGATATCGGGTGGCGTCAACAGCATACCCGCCACAAAAGCACCCACGATGACATACGCGCGTTTACCACGCAGTGTCTCAGGCTTGACTGCGCCGGTCCAGACTAACAGAACAACGGCAACCGGTATTTCAAAGGCAAAACCAAAAGCAAAAAACAGTGTTAACACGAAATCCAGATATCGGCTGATATCTGTCATTACCGCGACGC
>JAZGER010000028.1:0-7374 GCA_036478835.1 Gammaproteobacteria bacterium
CTTTAGCTAAAGGTAACTTCCTGTCATTATCGACCTGATTGTCTAAGGCGCTCTAAATTTGGTGGCATCAAGTGAACCGCTTGTGTTCTAATTTTAGTATGCTATCGCTCAAAGAAACTCTGCTCAATCGTTTGCCTGTTGCCAATTCTTACTGGCTGGCTTTCAGTGGGGGTATGGACTCTACGGTTTTGTTACACCTTCTGGTGTCTATTCGGGAGCAACTTTCAGGACCGATAGCGGCAGTGCACATTAACCATCAGATGCAGGCAGAGTCTGCCCATTGGGAGCGAAAATGTTCACAAGTTTGTCTCGATTTAGGCGTTGATTTCAGGGGTATTGCGGTAACCGTTCCAGAAAATAACAATGATAGCCCGGAGTCTGCAGCTCGAATTGCCAGATACCAGGCACTGGAAAATTGCCTGCCTGCAAACGCTGCGCTAATTATGGCTCACCATGAGCGGGATCAGGCCGAAACCTTTCTGTTGCAGTTATTGCGTGGGGCTGGCCCCAAAGGGCTGGCTTCTATGCCTGGCGTTCGGCGCTTTGCAAAAGGGCTGCTCGTGCGCCCCTTGCTCGCTACTGCCCATCTTGATTTGCTCAAATATGCGCAAAAAAACAACCTGGTATGGATTGATGACCCGAGTAATGAGCTGAATACGTTTGATCGAAATTTCCTGCGCCACGCGAGCCTCCCCTCACTGCGTGAACGCTGGCCTTCTGCTGATCGAGTGATCGCGCGTTCTGCAGGTCACATGGCTGAAATATCTGAACTTCTGGCTGATGTCGCTGAAGCAGATTTTGCGCGATGTCAGCATACGCATGCGGATGCACTTTCACTGGCTGCAGTGAATAAGTTGTCGTTACCGAGACAGAAAAATTTATTTCGGTTCTGGGTGGGGTTGAGAAACCACTTGATGCCATCTCAAGCAGTTCTTGGGCGGGTGTTGAATGAAATTCTTGACTCACGCGAGGATGCAACCCCTCTGGTGTGTTGGTCTGATGCTGAAATTCGACGTTATCGGGATGCCATTTATTTGCAACGGCCGATGCCTTCATTTGATGGTGGTCGTGTTTATCATTGGCAGCCAGAGCAAGAATCCGAGCTTGAGTTGATGCATGGGGTGCTGGATGCTCAGAAGGTGGAAAACCCTGCTGCCGCACTAGCGGTGGCGGGTAAAGCATTCCAGGTGCGCTTTCGACAGGGAGGAGAAACGCTAAAACCGGTTAACCGACAGCAGACACATTCACTGAAATCTCTATTTCAGGAGTGGGGTATTCCTGTCTGGTTACGTGATCGATGGCCGTTGATTTACCTGGATGATCGGCTTGTTGCCGTTGCGGGTTGCTGTGTTTGCGAAGGTTTTCAGGCCGAAGCAGACGACCCAGGCATCGAGACAATCTGGAATAGATCCGTCTAGTGGCATCTGCAATTGCAGGTTTGGCTGAGGGCGTGGGAAGCCAGGTACAGGCGCAAACGAGGCGTTTCCAGTCGGCAATCAGCGACAGTCATCTGATTGTTCTGATAGCGACTTTCTGGTAATCTAATTTCCCGTCTGGATCTTCTTATTTCCCTGCCTATCGGAGTCGTATGGCCCGCTATATCTTTATTACTGGAGGCGTTGTTTCTTCCCTTGGGAAGGGCATTGCAGCTGCCTCATTGGGCGCATTGCTTGAGGCGCGTGGTCTCAGCGTTACGATGCTCAAACTTGACCCTTATATCAATGTCGATCCTGGCACGATGAGTCCTTTTCAACATGGTGAAGTGTTCGTGACCCAGGACGGAACTGAAACCGACCTGGATCTGGGGCATTACGAGCGTTTCATTGACACGATCATGACCCAGAAGAACAACTTCACTACCGGTCAGGTTTATGAAGAAGTGATTCGCAAAGAACGACGCGGTGATTATCTGGGAGGCACTGTTCAGGTGATCCCACATATTACGGATGAAATGAAACGTCGAATTCATGTTGGGGCCGAAGGCTTCGATATTGCTATGGTCGAGATTGGCGGTACGGTAGGCGATATTGAATCCCTGCCTTTCCTGGAAGCTATTCGCCAAATCGGTGTCGAGCTCGGCCACGATAAAGCGATCTTTATGCATCTGACACTGGTGCCCTATATCGCCGCTTCTGGCGAAATAAAAACCAAGCCTACTCAGCACTCAGTCAAAGAGCTACGTTCGATTGGTATTCAGCCAGATATTTTGATTTGTCGCTCCGATCGTCCTTTACCTGATGATGAGCGCCGGAAAATTGCGCTGTTTACCAACGTTCAGGAGCGAGCGGTTATTTCCGCAGTGGATGTTGACAGTATCTACAAAATTCCGTTATTACTTCACGAGCAATATCTGGATGAAATCGTTGTAGATTTGATGCGTCTTGATGTTGGCCCTGCAGATCTGCAGAGCTGGAAAACGGTCGTCGCTCACCTGGAAAACCCAAAGCATCAGGTGACGGTTGCTATGGTCGGTAAATATGTCAACCTGACCGAATCCTACAAGTCCCTGTCGGAAGCATTGATTCATGCCGGCATTCAGACCGAAACGCGCGTTAACATACTGTATGTCGATTCCGAAATGATCGAAGAAAACGGACTGGAACTGCTTGATTCAGCTGATGCGATATTAGTGCCTGGTGGCTTTGGCGAGCGCGGCATTGAGGGCAAAATAATGGCGGTGCGCTATGCCCGCGAGCATGGCATTCCCTACCTGGGTATTTGCCTTGGAATGCAGCTGGCAGCAATCGAATTTTCCCGCAATGTTGCTGGCTTGCAGGATGCGCAAAGCACTGAGTTTAATGCCAATACACCGCACCCTGTGATTGCGCTGATCACAGAGTGGGAGACACAGGACGGCAAGATAGAAACTCGGGATGCCTCTTCCGATCTCGGCGGTACGATGCGTCTGGGTGGACAGGAATGCCATCTGTTACCCGATACCCTGGCGCGACAGACTTATGGTAAAGAAAGCGTGATCGAAAGACACCGTCACCGTTACGAATTCAATAACCAGTACCGACAACAACTGGAAACTGCCGGTATGACTATTTCCGGGGAGTCAGTCGACGGGACGCTGGTAGAAGTCATTGAACTTTCCGATCATCCCTGGTTTCTTGCCTGTCAGTTTCATCCGGAATTCACGTCGACACCAAGGTCAGGCCATCCTTTGTTTACAGGGTTTATCAATGCCGCACTGTTGCGACATAACGAAAGGCAATCTGCCACGCTCCTGGCCGGTGCTTCATCGACGTAAGCCATTCGCTTACTCACGTACAAAGACAAGGAACAGAAAATGAATTTATGCGGATTTACAGTTGGGCTTGAACAGCCTTTTTTTCTGATTGCCGGTCCCTGCGTTATTGAATCTGAAGAGATGGCCATGTCGACCTCTACGCGCATGAAAGAAATTACCGATAAGCTAAATATTCCGTTTATTTACAAGTCATCATTTGACAAAGCGAACCGCTCATCTGCCAGCAGTTTTCGTGGCCCAGGTATTGAAGAAGGGTTGCGTATTCTACAAAAAGTAAAAGATGAAGTCGGCGTGCCAGTACTCACCGATGTGCATGAAGATACACCTCTCGATGAAGTCGCCTCTGTCGTCGATGTGTTGCAGACCCCGGCTTTCCTGTGTCGACAGACTAATTTCATTCAGAATGTCGCTCGTCAGGGAAAACCGGTGAACATCAAGAAAGGCCAGTTTCTCGCGCCCTGGGACATGGGTAATGTTGTCGATAAAGCCAGAGCAACCGGCAATCAGCAGATTATGGTGTGTGAACGTGGCGCCTCCTTTGGGTACAACAACCTGGTGTCCGATATGCGTTCAGTCGCCGCTATGCGAGCAACCGGTGCGCCTGTCGTTTTTGATGCGACCCATTCGGTTCAGCTTCCTGGTGGGCAGGGTAATGTATCGGGTGGACAACGGGAGTTTGTGCCCGTACTGGCTCGAGCAGCCATCGCTGCCGGCGTGTCTGGCGTTTTTATGGAAACACATCCGACACCGGAGACTGCACTAAGCGATGGACCTAATGCCTGGCCATTATCCATGATGATGGATCTGTTGAGCATGATGAAGACCCTTGATGAAGCAGTTAAAGCACAGCCATTTGCCGAGTCTGAATTACTCGGATAACGAATAACGATTTGCCAGCCAAATACGGCTAACTTAAAATATTTACGGAGTTTTTGATGTCGACAATCACCGATGTGCGGGGAAGAGAAATACTGGATTCCAGAGGTAACCCAACTGTTGAAGCCGATGTTATGTTGTCATCGGGTGCGATAGGACGTGCGGCAGTTCCTTCCGGCGCGTCTACCGGGGTTCGAGAAGCTGTTGAGCTTCGAGACGGCGATAAGAACCGCTATCTGGGAAAGGGCGTGAGCAAAGCGGTTGCCAATGTTAACGGTGAAATTTTGCAATCGGTAAAAGGGGTGGCGGCGGACGACCAGGCGGCCCTTGATAAACAATTGATTGAGCTTGATGGTACTGATAATAAAAGCCGTCTGGGCGCGAACGCGACACTGGCAGTTTCGCTGGCAGCGGCGCAGGCAATGGCGCGTGAGAAAGAATTGCCGTTGTATCGTTATTTAAAGGGCGATGGCCCTTATCAAATGCCCGTGCCTATGATGAATATTATTAATGGCGGTGCCCACGCGAATAATAGCGTCGATCTTCAGGAATTTATGGTTTTACCTGTGGGCGCACCCAGTCTGACTGAAGCCGTCAGGTACGGGACTGAAATATTTCATGCGCTAAAGTCTGTGCTAAACAAGATGGGGCTAAATACAGCAGTAGGTGATGAAGGTGGGTTTGCGCCTGACCTGTCCTCGAACGAAGCAGCGATTGAAGTGATTCTTGAGGCGATTGAGATTGCAGGCTTCAAGGTCGGCAGTGATATTTATCTTGGCCTTGATGCGGCCAGCTCTGAGTTTTATCGGGATGGTCAGTACCATCTGGACTCTGAAGGAAAGAGTTTTTCCGCTGAAAAGTTTGTGGACTTCCTGGCGAGTTGGGTAGATCAATACCCGATTCTGTCTATTGAAGATGGCATGGCAGAAGACGACTGGGATGGCTGGTCTTTAATCACTCAGAAACTGGGTGAAAAAGTACAGCTAGTCGGTGATGATTTGTTTGTGACCAATACTCAAATTCTACAACGTGGACTTGATGAGAAAACAGCAAATTCAATCCTGATCAAGCCGAATCAAATCGGCACACTGACGGAAACGATGGCGGCGATCAAAATGGCGACTGATGCAGGTTATACCGCAGTTGTTTCTCACCGCTCGGGTGAAACAGAAGATGTTGTGATTGCAGATATTGCGGTAGGCAGCTCTGCTACTCAGATTAAAACAGGGTCTCTTTCCCGCTCAGACCGCGTTGCAAAATACAATCGACTGATTCGTATTGAAGAGCAATTGCAGTCACAGGCCAGTTATCCTGGTAAAGCAGCTTTTAACTGCTTTAGCTGACATGCCTCTTGTTGTTATGCGTTGGTGGGTAGGGCTGTTACTGTTATTACTGGGGTTGTTCCAGTATCGCCTGTGGGTTGGCGACGGTAGCCTGGCTGAAGTCTGGCAGCTTCATCAACGCATTGACGCGCAGGAAATAAAAAACACCGGTCAAAAAGAAAAAAACCAGGCGCTCGAAGCTGAAGTAGAGGATTTAAAGCAGGGCAGAGCGGCTATTGAAGAACGCGCTCGAGAAGAGCTGGGAATGATCCGCGATGATGAAACCTTTTATCAGGTGATCGATGATGACGGCAGCTACCCAGCGCAATAATTTTATCGTCGGGGTTGGCCGCTTATGGTAAATGCGCATTGGGCTATTATTCCTGCAGCGGGTGTCGGGAATCGAATGGGTTCCCGTACAGCTAAACAGTATTTGCCGCTGGCCGGCCGTTCGGTTTTATCCCACACGATTGAATTGCTCAATCAGTCACCGGCCATCACCGGCATCGTTCTCGTTGGCGACCAAACCGTCTGGCCTGAAGATGTTTTTGCACAATTAGAAAACGTGCAGTGGTTATCAACCCCTGGGGGGACTGAACGCTGTCATTCCGTGATGAAAGGGCTGGACTGTTTGTATGGCAAGGCCAGAAATCCCGAATCTGTTTCAGTGCTTGTTCATGATGCGGCGCGCCCCTGTTTGAGGTTGACTGACCTGCAGCGATTGATCGAACAGGTTTCTGGAAGCAAACAGGGTGGGATACTCGCCACGCCCGTTTCAGACACGATAAAAAAATCCAGCGATAGTGGATTGATCGAAAGGACACTTGATCGCCAACGCCTCTGGAGAGCACAAACACCGCAATTATTTTTACTGAGTATTCTACGTCAGTCAATGAGGGAGGCGATTGAACGCGAATTGACGATCACAGACGAGGCTTCAGCGATGGAGCTGGCTGGGTTTCGGCCTGCCCTGATTGAAGGCCATACGGATAATATTAAAATCACCCGCCATGAAGATTTGGCAATGGCTGAATTCTTTCTAGCGCAACAAGGCAGATTATGAGAATAGGACAGGGCGTTGATGTACATGCTTTTGAAGAAGGCGATCATGTGGTGCTGGCCGGTGTTCATATCCCGCATACACAGGGCTTAAAAGCACACTCTGATGGTGATGTTGCGCTGCATGCTTTGTGTGATGCATTATTAGGGGCGGCAGGTCTTGGCGATATAGGCCGACACTTTCCAGATACTGATCCTGGGTTTAAAAATATCGATAGCCGGGAACTCTTGCGGATGACATACCAAAAAGTACAGAAACACTCCTATCGCCTGATCAATGCGGACATGACGCTGGTCGCACAGACGCCTCGCCTCTCAGAGTATATCGAGCAGATGTGCGCCGTGGTTGCCAAAGACCTCAACGTTTCGACTAATCAGATTAATGTGAAAGCAACAACGACTGAACACCTTGGGTTTACCGGGCGCAAAGAAGGTATCGCCGCATTTGCAATTGTTCTGCTTGAAAGCCAATGAAAAATCATACTCTCGTAGGCTGGATCAACCATAGCGAATCCACGAAATCTCCTCATGCAATAAATGATGCCCAACACCCTGATGGATACCTGAAGGGTCTGGATACACCAGGCTTGATTCACCCTGCACCATAAACATGCTCACTTTACAGGATGTTTGGGATGATTTACCTACCGCCTGGGGTGGTCCGGCTGGCAATGGAAATCTACGGACAAAACCTGAAGATTTTCAGGTTATCGAAGAACCAATCACATTACCTTCCGGTGAGGGTGAGCATTTGTGGTTACGAATAAAAAAGAGAAGTTGCAACACGGACTGGGTGGCTAACCAACTCGCTCGTCTGGCTGGCCTGAAGCAATCGGCAGTCAGTTATGCCGGGATGAAAGACCG
>JAZGER010000029.1:0-9254 GCA_036478835.1 Gammaproteobacteria bacterium
ATCCGCCATCATCACGCCTGCAGACACCATGTCCAGCGCTGATTTAATTCTCATCGTTGACCGATTGACTTTCTTCTCCGATTCTATCTGATCTTTCAAACTTGCCTGCATTTTTGAGAAAGCCTCAAGAAGCTGGCCTGTCTCGTCTCGTGAGGTAACATCAATTTCAGAACTCAAATCACCGTTGGCAATACGCTCTGCAACTTCGACTGCCTGATTTAATGGTCTGCTTATCATGCGCGTCAACAACCAGGCCATACCTGCAATTAGCCCCCCTAGCACGCCGGAAAGAATAAAAAATTGAGTTCTCTTGCTTGAGATAATTCCGCTAACATTCTCATTTGCTGAATGAATCGATGACAACTGCAAATCAACCAGCTTAGAAATACTGGAATCAATGCTGGAAATTGCCGGGCCAATTTCACTTTGTATTAACCAGGAATCAGTACGCCACTGCTCGCTTTTATGCATCTCCACCAGTTTATCTAGAGTCACAAAATATTTTTCACTCAGGCTTTCAATTTCCGACAGAGCATCCTCTTGCTCAAAATCCAGGTCATCTTCATAGCGTCTCAGTTTTTTAATCAACTGACCTGCATTTTGTTTATGCACGGCGATTTCCTGCAAGCTAACATCAGTTCTGAACGCAAGGAAAGCCCTTATGTTATTGAATATCGTCATCCAGGAGTAACGTAAATCTGCAGTTGCTCGGAATATGGACTGTTTAGTCGATGCATCTTCCGTGGCAGGCTCGGCATCCAGCATAACGCGTAAATTCTGTAGTATTTTTTGAGTCAGCGGCCCTTGTTCTGTCGCCGCATAAGCGCGAGCAGGAAAGTTCTTGCTATCGTTAGTTGCCAGCTCAAGCAGTTTTTCTTCCTGGGACTTTAATACATTTAAATCCTTTGTTATCTCTGCCATCAACAGCGTTGCTGTCTGATTGTCATTCACTGATGACAGTATGCTGAGATTATGCATTTCTTTCTCAATATCCAGGATACTCTCGGAAAACTTGTCCTTATAACGATTATCCTTGCTCAACAGGTAAAAACCCAGGGCGCTCGCCGATTCTTCGAGACTCTTACTTAAGTTCATAGATGAAGTCATTGCTGGCTGCACGTCCTTCTCTACATAAATCACGTCTTTTTCAATCGAGTTAACACCTGATAACATGTTCACTGCCAATACAGCTGCGAATGCAAGTGTCAAACCAAAGGCTGACCACAGCTTCTGCCCTATACTCATATTCCCCAAAAGGCTATTTAACCCAAACGACTTATTGTTTGATTCGCTCATTCTCTATTCCCTCAAGACATCCTGACGATTAACTTCCTAATTTATCCAAAGCAGACTTTCAATAGCATCTGACTTTCCTTGAATTCCAATCCTACTAACTATCAGACGCTGCAATTTGCGCCAACTCATGTGAGTTTAATAAATGATCAATATCCAGTAAGATCACCATGTTCTCATTAACGGTTGAAAGGCCCTTCACATATTCAACACTAATTGATCCGCCAAAATCTGGCGCGGATTTCAAATCTTCATCTGCCACATTACACACATCAGAAACCCCATCAACGACAATACCCATGGTACGAGTGCGTTCCTGTGTATTAACATATAAAACGATAACCACTGTCGTCTGGCTATATTCAAGATCTGGCATTCCAAAACGTTTACGCAGATCGATAATCGGTACAATCGTTCCGCGAATATTGATCACACCCTGAACATATTCCGGTGTATTAGGGATTTGGGTTGCTGTCTGCCACCCCTTAATCTCGACCACTCTAAGAATATCCACGCCATATTCTTCTCCAGCCAGGAGGAAGGTTAGATACTGATCTCCCTGACTGTTTGCCTCACTACCAATTTGAACATCAAGCGCTTCTGCAGTACTCATATAGACTCCTAGGCTACGGCATCGCTTTGTTCAGCAATATCGTACGGGTTTTTTAAAGCTTTACTTTGTGCCAGACTGACAAGACCAGCAATATCAACAATGAGTGCAACAGTGCCATCCCCCAAAATAGTAGCCCCTGAAACCCCAGGGACACCTTTAAAGTTTGTTTCAAGACTTTTTATAACGACCTGTTGCTGACCTAATAGCCGATCAACAAAAATCCCGACTTTCCCTTCATCGCCTTCAACAACGACTAACAGGCCTTTAGTTAACTCGTGAAATTCAGCTTCAACACCGAATGATTCATGCATTCGCACAACCGGTATATACTCGTTTCTTAATTTGTATAACTCAGAACCACTGGCAATACCATTGATTCTGTCTTCATTGATTTGAATGGACTCGACAATTGCAGTAAGAGGAATAATGTACATTTCATTTCCAACACGAATTAACTGACCGTCTAGAATCGCTAGCGTTAATGGTAGACGTATCGTGAATGTAGAGCCTTTTCCTTCAGTAGACGTAACTTCTATATTTCCACCTAATGACTTAATATTTCTGCGGACCACATCCATTCCCACACCTCGACCGGAAACATCTGTAACTTCTTTCGCTGTCGAAAATCCAGGTAGAAACAACAGGTCAAATACTTGCTCATCAGTTAACACATCACTTTCAGAAACCAGGCCTTTCTCGATCCCCTTACTCAGTATTCTGTCTTTATTAATTCCCGCACCATCATCTTTTATTTCAATAACGATGCTTCCTCCCTTGTGATAGGCATCGAGCATGACAGTGCCTGTTTCTGGCTTTCCTGACGCTAACCTGACCTCAGGTGTTTCAACGCCATGATCCATTGAGTTTCTGACCAGATGCACTAATGGATCATTTATCTTCTCCATCACCGTCTTATCCAGCTCAGTCTGTTCACCAGAAATCACCAGTTCAATTTTCTTACCTGATTTACGGCAATAATCATGAACCACGCGTGGAAACCGGTTAAATGCAAAACTGATTGGCAGCATGCGTATCTGCATAACTGCTTCCTGTAATTCACGTGTATTCCTTTCTAACTGAGAGAGGCCATCCTGTAATTTTTCGATGCGTTCAGCATCAAAACTATTTTCATCTGCGGATTCACCCATCTGGCTTAACATTGACTGGGTTATGACTAACTCGCCCACCATATTGATTAAAATATCAATCTTATCGATACCAACACGGATTGAACTTGCTTCTGCAGCCTTGGGTTTTTTACTTCGCCTTTCGGGTTTCTCTCTTCTATCCTGTTTCGCAACATCTTTAAGCTGTTCTGCTTCAGCAGGTTTTTCCGCATTATCGCCAGACATTTCTGGGTTTTTATCTTCTGAATCATCTATTTCATTTATGCGCTTTTGTATTACGAGCTCACAATCTCCATCGACCCAATCAAAAACCTCTGCTACCTGTTGTTCCTCAATATCCCCGTTCAACTCTAAGCTCCAGGAAATGAAACACTCCTCAGGCTCTAATTCCGCCAGTTGAGGGAGGGCTTCTATATTCACCGAAACAGTCATATCACCTAATGCAGCAAGCTCTCTAAACATACGCACCGGATCATTTCCGGTGGAAAGCAAATGAGGAAGGGGTATGAATTTTATTGTCCAGCCACTTTCAGCACCGTCTTCATTAGCGACGGTTTCTACTACGTCAGCTTCAGGTGCTACACCCAGCATCGTTTCGAGCTGTCCCTGAACATTCTTGATTCGCTCACTATCAAGCTCTTCATCATCCTGAACCTGAGTTAACATCCCGCTCAACACATCTGTCGCTTCAAGCAATAATTCAACAGCATCTACCGTTACCGGGCGCTCGTTGTTCCGCATTTCGTCGAGTAACGTTTCCATGACATGCGTAAACTTGGATATTTCCATGAAACCAAACGTTGCGCTGCCACCTTTTATCGAATGAGCGGCGCGAAATATATTATTGATTACATCTAATGCGTCATCACTTTCTGACAAACCTAATAGAGAGTTCTCCATGATCTCGAGGCCTTCAAAGCTTTCCTCGAAAAAAACCTCATGGAATTGGCTAATGTCAATCGACATCAGAGATTAACCAAGAACGCGGTTTATTGTAGAAAGTAACTGCTCTGGATTAAAGGGTTTAACCAACCACCCTGTAGCGCCTGCTGCCTTCCCTTCCTGTTTCAGATTTGCACCCGACTCAGTTGTTAGCATCAGGATTGGTGTAAACTTAAAATCAGGTAATGCACGCAGTTCTTTTACCAGCTCAATTCCATTCATGTTTGGCATATTGACATCCGATAATACGAGGTTAATCGATTTACCTTTCGCTACTGCCAATGCCTGCACACCATCTGCTGCTTCGACAACATCATGCCCTGCTTGCTTTAAGGTAAAGCTCACCATTTGGCGCATTGAGTTTGAATCGTCAACCGCAAGAATTGTTGCCATACTACTGTTACTCCTGATTTAATTTTCTACGGCTCACGCCATTCCAAGAATTTCATATAACCCAACCAGCTTTGCTGATGCGACTAGAACGTCGCTCATTTCTGACCAGGCAATCTTCTGTTTATGTGCAACCAGTGACTGACTGAATGCCACTAACACCTGTAATGCAGCCGTATCAATTCTTTCTACCTCTGACCCATCGATACTAATTTCCGTTACTCCATTACCCACACACTCAAGCAACTGATTTTTAAGTTCAGCAGTTCCTGCGATTGTCACTTCTTTTGCAAGACTCACGCTCATGCCTCTATACTCCAGCTTCTTTAATCTGTTGATTGTAATAACGGAACTTGGATTACACAGGTCTTAACGGCACAGTTTTTTTTCTATTGAGGAAAAACAACACATTTGATTGCTAAGAAGTGGCTCTAACCTGGCGTACTAAAAGCGGAAGTGGGGTTGAAATAACTGACACATCAGCCGTCTGTTAAGCTGAATAACTATTTATTATCTTTAAAATCAGGCAACTCAGGCAACTCGAGAAATGCGACGGCCTCCTGTAAAACAAACCCCCTGAATTTTTCAGCGGCTAACGATAGCCGCTTGCCCTGTCTATAGGTAATGTACCAGTCGCGGATTATCGGTAAATTTTCACCATCGAGAATAGTCAGACGCCCCAGCTCCAGCTCCATTCCAAGGGTATGCAGCGACAATAACCCCAGACCCAATCCGGCTTCTATCCCCTGCTTTATCGCTTCTGAAGTACTCATCTCCATCGTCGATGTCAGCTCAACTTTATGCACCTTTAAGAATTTTTCTATGGCAGTACGGGTGCCAGAGCCTGGCTCTCGAACCAGAAACGTTTCTTTTTGAAGTTGCTTGAGAGGTATTTTCCGTTCTTTTGCGAGGTGATGTGTCGGGGGAGCAATCAAGACAAGTGGATTCTTCATAAATTTTTCTGATACTAAATCAATAGAATCAGGCGGTTTCCCCATGATCACCAGATCAACGCTATTATCCGTTAACGCTTCCAGCAAACCCTCACGATTTGTCACATCAAGACTAATTTTAATTTTTGGGTATTGCTGACAAAAATTGGCAAGAATCGTCGGGACAAAATAGTTTGCAGTACTTGCAACTGACAAACGTAAACGCCCACCTTCAAGTCCTCTCATCTTCTGAAATACTTGCTCCGCTTCGGCCAGTGAGCCAAGAATTGATTTTGCATAGTGGACCATTTCCTTACCTGCATCGGTCAGAAAAATGCGCTTCCCTACTTGTTCAATTAATGGCATTTCAACCGCCTCTTCAAGCTGCCTCACCTGCATTGACACTGCAGGCTGCGTGAGATGCAACGCTTCAGAGGCACGCGTATAGCTTAGGTGCCTGGCGACCGCACTATAAATTTCTAACTGTCTAAGTGTGATTTTCATTGTTTCATTATAATTTCTACTGACAGAAGTATACTATACTGCTATTTAATCAATGATAACGCAGGCTCAAACAATATGCTGAACCTCAATCTAATCAGACATGCTGATGCTGAGTTTATATCCTCAAGCCAGCGAGATTTTGATCGTTGCTTAACAAAGAAAGGAATCCAACATGCAACGCAATCAGGCCGGGAACTCTATCATCAAGGCATCAGCCCAGTAACCATTTTATCGAGCCCTGCTAACCGAGCGAGGCAAACAGCGGAAATTATTGCAGGGCAACTTAACCATGCTTCACAGAATATTCGCTACCCAAAAATAATTTATGACGCCTCTCTTAACCAACTGATAAAACTGATTAATGGCTTAGATAATCAGCTTCAATCAGTTTTATTGGTAGGTCACAATCCCGGCTTAAGCAATCTGTGTCGCTATATTTTGGGGCAATCTCATTCGCTCGCCACGGCAGAAGTAGCCAGCATTTACTTTGAATTAGACGACTGGCTCGCAGTGTGCGAAAACACAGGCAGCCTACGTCTATCTATTGACCCTCGATCAAAATAATAAACGTCTCAAAAGAACGTCATTACCTACTTCAGACGTTCTATACCCAATGCTTTAAGAATATATTTTTCGAATACTGGTTCGGACGAGCCGGATTTCATCTTCTTGATAAAATATTTTTCAAAGGCGATTTTTGCGTAATGCACCCATTTACCCTTTTTAAACCAGTTAACATTTCTGGGGGGAATCTGCGGAAGCGCCACAAACGCTGCACCAGTATCGCCCATATCAGCAAGACAGATCGCATTCCAGGTCGCCTTATGCGAAGGCTGTTGCCCATTAAGCTCCTGTTTAATATTTCCCACAATTGCCGTGACCATCGATTCAATCATATAGCCTGTTTTTGGGGCCCCTGTGGGTACGGGCGTAACCTCGACAGGCGGAATCGCAATACACACGCCTGCTGAGTAAATATTAGTATATTTCGGGTTTCGCTGATGCTCATCAACCATCACGAAGCCTCGAGGATTACACAAACCTTCGACGCTAGCCACCGCATCAACTCCCTTAAAGGCAGGCAGCATCATAGAGTAACCAAAATCAATTGCGTGCTCTTTCTTTATCTCACCGTCCGCATTGAGCTCCTCAATAAACATTTTCCCATTTTCAACTTTCGTAACGTTGGCATTACAGATCCAGTCTATATGGCGACTACGCAGTTCTGATTCCAACATGCCTTTTGAGTCACCGACACCACCAAGCCCCAAATGCCCAATATAGGGTTCTGCTGTCACATAGGTCATCGGTACCTGATCACGAATTTTGCGCTTGCGTAAATCAGTATCCAGAATAAAAGCGTACTCGTAAGCCGGGCCAAAACAACTGGCAAAGGGCATTGCGCCGACGACAATTCGCTCAGGTTTTTGAATAAACGACTGGTATCCATCCCAGGCTTTATTGGCATGGCTGGTGGTGCAGATAGAGTGCGTATGACCACCTTCAGGTCCAGCGCCTTCAATTTCTTCAAACGCCAGCTTCGGCCCCGTGGCTATCATCAAATAATCATAGATAACGGTATCACCGTTTGCTAATGAGATGGTGTTGGTTTCAGGGTCAATATTTGTGGCAGCCTCAGCAATAAAAGCAACGCCTTTTTTTTCCAGGTAAGGACGAATAGGGAATGTAATATCAGCCGTTGTTCGCCAACCAACACCAATCCACGGATTGGATGGTACAAATTGAAAAGTATCACTGGCATTAATCACGGTAACTTTATGCTCACTACCCAACTCATCGCGCATTTCATATGCACCGGGTAACCCACCCATGCCTGCGCCCAAAATAACAACGTGTGCCATATCACTCTCCGTGAGTCAGATAATCGCTAAACCTCTTAACAAATTTGTCAACCACGTGACTCTTTGCGAATAGAACTGATTTGATAAGTCATCATGTATCCTTCGAGTCTAGCAAACAGTGAGAAAATATAAAAGCTAGCCGCTCAAACTCAATCGATTATGAAACTCAAGCTTGCCCTGGCCCTCTGAAAAGCGAAAGCGAGTAATGCCTGCATTATCCACTTTTGTGCGATACCAGATATCGGGAGCAATGTTTAGAACGTACCCCAACCCTGCCCGAATAACACCTGCGTGGGCAATAATGAGAATATGCTCGCCGGGGTAACGATTAACAATGTCATCTATCGCAGCAGATACGCGGCCACCAAAACCCTGTAGTGACTCCGCTCCTTCCGGCCGACAATTCACTGGATCCTTATAAAAAGCGTCAAACGCTAATTGGTCAACTGCCTGTAACTCGGCAGAGGATTTCCCTTCCCAAACACCAAAGCCCACTTCGCGCAGACGCGGATCACTCATGACCGGAATATTCAAGCCTTGAGCAATATCATCTGCAAACGATTGGCAGCGCTTTAACGGTGATGTAATTACATAGTCCCAGCTTTTCATGTCACCCACACTCACTCGCATTTGTTGCCAGCCCAGATCACTCAACGGATCATCAACTCCATTCCCTCTAAATCGCCGACCACCGATTGGTTCACCATGACGCATTATATCAATGACCGTGTCACTCATTTTTCGTTCAAGCCTGTATATCTGCCATAATATGGCAGTGAAAGACTAGCATTAATTGCTGTGTCTGTATTGCGCATCAACAAGGACAGATGCTATCGCTACTCGACTACGCTAGAATGGGGCCGGCACAAGCAAGGGGAATTAACGCTGCAATGACGACAACCACAGAAACTTTCTTTCTACCCGCTGAAGTGGAACGAAAACTCTGGAGCGTGCCTGCAAATATTTATAATCTCTATTATTCTTTGCGTCAACGCAGCCCCACTTCGCATGTTTTCGTACCCATCAGAAGTTTGCAGTTTATGGCTGTACTGGATACCAATGAAATTGTATTCGTTGATAGCCTGTCTTATGCTTACTCGAAAGACGAAGGTGGACGTCTAATACTCATCTCGTGGAAATTCCCTGAATCTCATGACCGAGATGGCCTTACTGAACCAGTATCTTGTGAGGTCATTTTCTATGAGAAAAAAAACAGCGATTTACAATTACGCCTGATTAATGAATTCAGGCAATCAATGGAGGCGCTGGATCAACACTACCGAGATAAAAAATTACCGGCGCAAGGTGCCAAAATACTTCGATTGAATTAACCCGTCAAACTAGCAAACAGCGTCGGTAACTTCTCTGGCAAACGATCAACATTATCCACAATCGTGTAATTGTTCTCACCGAAGATACGTTTCACATAAGTGTCTGCATTCGGGTCTAGTGTTAAACAATAAGTCAGTACACCTGTGCTATACAATTCTTCAACGGCCTTTTTAGTATCGTGTCGCAAATGCTGCGGATCTGTTTCATCAATATCTGCTGGCTCACCATCAGTGACCAGAAGAATCAATTTGCGTCTTTC
>JAZGER010000030.1:0-8350 GCA_036478835.1 Gammaproteobacteria bacterium
TAATCGTACAGCTCGGCATGAGTGGCTGGATTTACATCATTTTGAAACGATTGATCAAGCGCAGATACTCGCCACGCAGTGGCTCTGGACTTACAACAACGAACGCCCGCATACTGCAATTGGAGGAATACCACCCCGACAATTACTGAATGCAGCTTAACCTCTACTTTTAACTTCGGTTATTAATGGGGGGATTACAAATAGGCTTCTTTACTCTCGTTTCTTACGACGCAAACCATTGATAAATTTGCAATCTCCACGTTTATGATATGCTATCCTGACTGTCGCCGATAAACGGCAGTAAACCTGTAAATACATAATTTAAATGAGGAATAAACAATGGGGTTATTTGATTTCGCATCTGATCTAGGTAAAAAATTATTCGGCAAGGATGATGATCCGGCCGCAAAAATAAAAGCACACATCGAGCAGGATAATCCGGGCATTAAAAATCTGGGCGTTTCATTTGCCGGGAACAAAGTGGTTCTCAGTGGTAACGCTGAAAACGCGGAAGCAATGGAGAAAGCTGTCCTCATGGCGGGCAATGTTCAAGGCGTCACAGATGTTGATGCGTCAGGCGTCGATGCACCAGAGCCGGCAGCTAATATTGAATACTATACAATTCAAAAAGGTGACTCTCTATCCGCCATTGCCAAAAAGTTTTTAGGTAATGCGATGGATTATCCAAAAATATTTGAAGCCAATCGTGAAGTGATCAAAAACCCTGATTTAATTTATCCGGGTCAAAAAATTCGCATCCCAATGGATTAATTTTTCCAGCTGATTTTTTCACTGACCAATAAAAAAGCGGCCATCAGGCCGCTTTTTTATTGGTCAGTGAAAACCTACTTTATTTTTGCATCCAGCTCACCAGAGCTGTACCGGTTAAACATCACTTCAAGACTGCTGATCTTAATTTTTGATGCGTGGCCAGCACAACCAAATGTTTCATAGCGTGCCTTACAAATATCTTTCATAGCCGCAGTAGATTCCTTAAGGAACTTACGTGGGTCAAAATTACTCTTATTTTCTGCCAGGTGCTTACGAACTGCACCTGTGCTGGCCATCCGCAAGTCAGTATCGATATTGACTTTACGCACACCATGCTTGATGCCTTCCTGGATTTCTTCAACAGGCACCCCGTAGGTTTCACCCATTTCACCACCAAAACTATTGATCGTCTTCAGCCATTCCTGTGGAACAGAGGAAGAACCATGCATGACCAGGTGGGTATTTGGGAGACGCGCATGAATTTCCTTGATGCGATCAATCGCCAGAATATCGCCCGTCGGTGGCCGGGTAAATTTATACGCACCGTGACTGGTACCAATCGCAATTGCCAACGCATCAACACCGGTATTTTTTACAAAGGTTGCTGCTTCTTCCGGATCGGTTAATAGCTGATCCATAGATAACTTGCCTTCAGCGCCATGCCCGTCTTCTTCACCCATCTCGCCGGTTTCCAGCGAGCCCAGACAACCTAACTCGCCTTCGACAGACACACCACCCGCATGCGCCATTTCGACGACACGCCGCGTGACATCAACATTGTATTCAAAACTGGACGGCGTCTTCATATCAGCCATCAATGAGCCATCCATCATAACGGAAGTAAAACCTGACTGGATTGAACGCAAACAAACAGCAGGCTCAGAGCCGTGATCCTGATGCATCACGACTGGAATATGCGGGTACATTTCAGTCGCTGCTTCGATCAAATGACGCAGAAAGGGTTCGCCAGCATAAGAACGCGCCCCTGCAGAGCCCTGCATAATAACCGGGCTGTCTGTTTCATCTGCAGCCTGCATGATGGCATGCACCTGCTCCATGTTGTTGACATTAAATGCAGGCATACCGAATTCATTTTCGGCCGCATAATCAAGTAATTGGCGTAGGGAAATCAAAGCCATGGGACACTCCTCAAATTTATATCGTTTGTAAAACTATGATAGACAATGAGAATAACCCCATTATCCGAAAATCACTCAGAGCTAGCACTACCGCACTAGTTCAAACTGCACTTATTCTACACTTTCTATCTGATCGCCTACCCGGATCATTTTCATGGCATTTGTTCCACCCAGAACACCATGCAGATCGCCTTTGGTAATAATGACCAGATCACCCTCTCTAACCGCGCCACGACGCATCAATTCATCAATAACTTCCCTGTTCATTTCTGGGTGATCCGTCGTTGTCACATCAAAGCTAACCGGGTACACGCCTCTATAAAGGGTTACCTTCCTGCGTGTCTCAACCTGCCTCGTCAAGGCGTAGATCGGGATTTCGGAACTGATGCGCGACATCCAGAGTGCGGTAGCACCAGACTCAGTCAATGCGGCAATGGCCTTAACACCGGTATGGTTCGCGGTATACATGGCGGCCTTTGCGATAGCTTCGTCGATTCGCTTGAACTGTACGCCGACGCGACGATCATAAATTGTTTCAACTTGCTGCTGTTCAGCGCCACGGCATATCCGATCCATTGCCTCAATCACTTTGGCAACATGTTTTCCTGTTGCGGTTTCAGCAGACAGCATAACCGCATCGGTGCCATCAATGACGGCATTTGCGACATCAAAGACTTCAGCTCGGGTCGGAATAGGATTTTCTATCATGGACTGCATCATCTGGGTTGCCGTGATAACCACCCTGTCCATGGTTCTGGAAATTTGAATAATCCGTTTTTGTACCGCAGGCAATTCCGCATCACCAATTTCGACACCCAGATCACCCCGAGCAATCATCACAACATCCGTTGCCGCGATAATCTCTTCCAGCGCTTCCATCGCCTCGGCACGCTCAATCTTTGCAACAATAAAGCCTCGTCCACCCGCTTCCTGGTAAAGCGACCGCGCTTCTTCAATATCTGCCGCATTTCGAGGAAAAGACACTGCGAGATAATCTGCCTGCATTTTAGCAGCGCACTTAATATCTTTACGGTCTTTGTCTGTCAATGCACCGGCGGATAATCCACCACCCTGACGGTTAATCCCTTTGCTATTCGATAACTTACCACCAATCTTAACCCGGCAATGGATTTGTGAACCCTGAACCTCTTCGACCCAGAGCACCACAGCGCCGTCATCAAGCAGCAACGTATCACCGCGACTCACATCTTTAGGCAACGATTTATAGGTAATACCCACTCGGGTCTGGTCGCCATCATGGGTTCCCAGGGTCGCATCAAGCGTGAAACTTTCATCTTCGACGAGAAAAACCTCATCATCGACAAATCGTTCAATGCGAATCTTTGGCCCCTGCAGGTCTGCAAGCACCCCAACCTGACGACCCGAGGCACGCGCACGATTTCTAACATGCTCAGCACGCTCAAGATGTTCCTCATGCGTCCCGTGAGAGAAGTTGACACGAACAACGTCAACCCCAGCCTGGATCATTTCGTCAAGGACTTTAGGGTCATCAGTCGATGGCCCCAGGGTCGCAACAATTTTGGTTCGTCTCATCATAGGATTTGACTCAGTTACAGGATTCCAGCATAGCGACCGCGGGTAACTCCTTACCTTCAAGGAATTCCAGGAACGCCCCACCACCCGTTGAAATATAGGAAACTTTATCCGATATGCCATATTTATCGACAGCGGCCAAGGTATCACCTCCGCCGGCTATAGAAAACGCATCTGATTCAGCAATAGCCAGACCCAGTGTTTTTGTACCACCACCGAACTGATCAAACTCAAATACGCCCACAGGGCCATTCCAGACAATCGTTCCGGCCGCCTTCATCATTTCAGCGAACCGTGCCGCAGTCTCTGGCCCAATATCAAAGATCATATCATCGTCTTCAACGTCTTCAACTTTCTTAACAATGGCTTCAGCAGATTCAGAAAATTCTTTACCTACCACAACATCCGTAGGGACAGGAATTTCGTTGCCTTTCGCAATCGCTACTTCCATTAGCCGCTTTGCCTCTGGAATCAGGTCTTTTTCGTATAACGATTTACCGACATTATGACCTGCTGCGGCAATAAAGGTATTCGCTATGCCACCGCCAGGAATTAGCTGGTCGACGACTTTACTCAAAGAGTCTAGAACGGTCAGCTTTGTGGAAACCTTCGAGCCACCCACAATCGCCACCATGGGACGCGCCGGATTATTGAGCGCTTTGCCCAAAGCGTCCAGCTCACCCGCCAGCAATGGCCCGGCACTGGCTACCGCTGCATATTTACCCGCACCGTGTGTTGATGCCTGTGCGCGATGCGCCGTTCCAAAAGCATCCATAACGTAGATATCACAGAGGGAAGCGTACTTTTTTGATAACCCCTGGTCATCTTTCTTTTCGCCAACATTGAACCGGACATTTTCCAGCAACACCACATCGCCATCGCTCATCTGTGGCACATGATCGAGGTAATCTTTAATCAGGCGCACTTCTTTACCCAGCAAGGAAGAAAGGTGGTCAGCAACCGGCTGCAATGAAAACTCATCAGCAGGCTCACCTTCAGTCGGGCGACCCAGATGAGACATTAGCATGATCTGCGCGCCCGCTTTAATGGCGTGCTCGATCGTCGGTATGGAGGCACGAATACGCTTATCAGAAGTAACCTTGCCATCTTTTATTGGCACATTCAGATCCTGACGAATTAACAGGCGTTTACCTGACAAATCCAGATCAGTCATTTTCGCGACAGACATATGAAACTCCTTTACCACTTAATTTTAAAATTTATTGGTTAAAACCTGAGTCTTAACAAATAAATTTACGGGCCGGAGTGACTTCACCCTGGCCCGTAAATATTAACTTTGCTTAGTTAGCCGCAACGTGCTCAACGAAACGTAGCATGTTACAGGTATACCCGTATTCATTGTCATACCATGAAACCAGTTTCACGAAGGTACCATCAAGCGCAATACCGGCTTCTGAATCAAAGATGGATGAATAACTGCATCCACGAAAATCGGTTGAAACTACTTTTTCGTCAGTATAACCCAGCGTCTTACTCATATTACCGCTTGAAGACGCGGCCTTCATCGCTGCACAGATTTCTTCATAAGACCCTTCTTTTTCCAGCTCACAGGTCAAATCAACAACAGACACATCAGAAGTAGGAACACGGAAAGCCATACCGGTCAACTTACCGTTAAGTTCAGGTAAAACAACACCGACGGCTTTAGCCGCACCGGTTGATGAAGGAATGATATTTTCCAGAATACCACGACCACCACGCCAGTCTTTCATTGAAGGGCCATCTACCGTTTTCTGTGTTGCAGTTGCCGCATGAACCGTGGTCATCAAACCACGTTTGATGCCCCACTTATCATTCAATACCTTAGCCACAGGCGCCAGACAATTAGTGGTACAGGACGCGGCAGAAATAATTGCCTCACCTGCGTACTTGTTATCGTTCACGCCGAAGACAAACATCGGTGTTCCATCTTTGGACGGTGCAGACATAACCACTTTCTTGGCACCCGCATCAATGTGTTTTTGACAGCCTTCTTCAGTCAGGAAGAAACCTGTACATTCCAGAACGATATCTGCACCCACATCGCCCCATTTCAGATCAGCAGGGTCACGTTCAGCGGTTAAGCGAATTTTTTTACCATCCACAACCATGGTGTCGCCATCCACTGCGATATCACCGTTAAAGTTACCGTGTACTGAATCGTATTTCAGCATGTATGCAAGGTAATCGTTATCCAGCAAATCATTAATACCGACAACTTCGATTTCCGGAAAATCTTTTGCAATCGCACGAAATGCCATGCGTCCAATACGACCAAAACCATTAATACCCACTTTAACAGTCATAAACTTCTCCTCAAATTATATCTTAATAAAAAATAAAAACAGTCTCCGCCCTCAAGAGAGCGGTCAAATCATCAGGCAACGCTATTGATCGCTTTACCTACATTTTCCGCGGTAAATCCGAAATGCTCAAACAGCTGCGGCGCCGGTGCAGACTCACCGAACGTTGTCATGCCAATAACCGCACCATCCAGACCCACGTATTTCCACCAGCCATCCATAATGGCTGCTTCAACAGCCACACGGGCAGTCACCGCTTTAGGCAGGACTGATTCCTTGTAGGCATCATCCTGCGCTTCGAATACTTCAACACATGGCATGGAAACAACGCGGACTTTCTTGTTCGACGCTTCAGCCGCATCCATCGCAATACCAACTTCGGAACCCGTCGCAATAACAATGGCATCAGGCGTTCCATCCGTGTCTTTCAGAATGTAACCACCTCGGGCGATATCAGCAATCTGTGCAGCGTTGCGTTTCTGGAAAGGCAATCCCTGACGGGAGAAAATCAAACAACTAGGGCCGTCTTTATATTCGACAGCATTTTTCCAGGCCGTCGCCGTTTCCATCGTGTCACAAGGGCGCCATACGTGCATATTCGGAATCATACGCAAGGTCGGAATTTGCTCAACGGCCTGATGCGTAGGTCCGTCTTCACCCAAACCAATCGAATCATGGGTATAGACGAAAATACTGCGAATCTTCATCAGAGCCGCCATGCGTAAAGCATTACGCGCATACTCTGAGAACATCAGGAATGTTGCACCATAAGGAACAAAACCACCGTGCAATGCCAGGCCATTCATAATGGCGCTCATACCAAACTCACGCACACCGTATGAAATATAGTCGCCCGCAAAATTCATGTCACTCGAACCATTGTTATCATTGATACGAACACTGGTGTCATGGAATGTATTATTTGAAGGCGTCAGATCAGCAGACCCGCCTAAGAACTCAGGCAACATCGGTGCAAAGCCATTCAGCGCACCCTTGGAAGCCACACGGGTTGCAGGTGATTCAGCCTTTTCATTAACAGCAGAGATAAATTTCTGGGCTTCAGCTTCCCAGTTCGCTGGTAAATCGCCCGCCATACGACGATCAAACTCTGCCGCATCCTGCGGGAAAGCCGCTTTATACGCAGCAAACTTTTCATTCCAGGCCGCCTCAGCAGCAGCACCGGATTTTTTCGCATCCCAACCTGCATAGATATCATCAGGAATCACAAATGCCGGATGATCCCAGCCGAGGTTTTTTCGGGTTGCAGCGATCTCATCATCACCCAGCGCTTCGCCGTGAACATGATGGCCGCCTTCCTTGTTCGGCGCCCCTTTACCGATCACTGTCTTGCAACAAATCAGTGTAGGCTTAGCCGTTTCCGCAACCGCTTTTTCAGTCGCAGCCTTTACAGCAGCAGCATCATGACCGTCAACGTTAGCGATCACCTGCCAGCCATAGGCTTCAAAGCGTTTCGGTGTGTCATCACCAAACCAGCCGTCAACATTGCCATCAATAGAAATATTGTTATCGTCGTAAAAACAAATCAGCTTACCCAGCCCCAGAGTTCCAGCCAGCGAACAGGATTCGTGTGAAATTCCTTCCATCAGGCAACCATCACCCAGGAACGTATAGGTTCTATGGTCAACAATTTCATGGCCATCTTTATTAAACTGAGCGGCCAGCACTTTTTCAGCCAGCGCCATGCCGACAGCGTTAGTAACGCCCTGTCCCAGTGGACCTGTGGTCGTTTCTATACCAGGTGCATAACCGTATTCAGGGTGACCAGGTGTTCTAGAGTGCAACTGACGAAACTTCTTCAGATCGTCAACTGACATATCATAGCCAGTCAAATGCAACACAGAATAGGGCAGCATGGAGCCATGACCATTCGACATAACAAAACGATCACGATCAGGCCAGTTAGGATTGGTCGGATTGTGCTGCATGAAATCGTTGTAGAGGACTTCGGCGATATCCGCCATGCCCATGGGCGCACCGGGATGACCGGAGTTGGGTATTTGAATGGCATCCATCGTTAACGCACGGATAGCATTGGCAAGGTCTTTACGCGAAGCCATGATTCTCTCCTAAAACTGTAAGTTTAAAAATCTTTTTCTAAAACTGCATAGTTTCTCCACTAGCCCACTCGCTTGGCAGAGAATAAAAACGGGTACGAATACAATCGCAACCTGTAATGAACTGAGACTTTCAGGCCTCTCAACCTAATGAAAGACTAAATATTATTTCCAGCGGGGTAGCAACACTTTCCCGCACAGATGGGCAACACTGTCCGCCCAACATTATTTTAGAGAGAGGCTTTATACTCCAGACGCCAGCATTTCGCAAAAAATACCTGCAGATAATTCTCCAGAGAATACCGGGTAAGTCACCGAGAAAAACAGATAAATCGCTGTTTTATAACAAAAATTAAGCCGCCTCACCCTTCCATTTGATTGAACAGCCCATACTGGGAATCTGGTCTTCTGGCCCGTGTCCCGTTTCAGACACCTGTACCATAGACTCAAAAAGGTCTCTTCTCACATCAATCGGCGCCGCCTCTTTACGACTGGCATCCAGACGGCC
>JAZGER010000031.1:0-3179 GCA_036478835.1 Gammaproteobacteria bacterium
TTGCCGGTGCATTATCAGTGGGCATTGGATTCGGTCTGCAGAATATTGTTAATAATTTCGTGTCAGGCCTGATCCTGTTATTTGAGCGCCCAATTAAAACCGGTGACTGGGTCGTGGTGGGTCAAACGGAAGGTTACGTTAAGCGAATACGCATTCGTGCGACTCAGATTCAGACGTTCGACCGCTCCGATGTCATCGTGCCTAACTCAGAGTTAATATCTCACCAGTTAACCAACTGGATGTACCAAAATCAGCACGGAAGAGCCAGAATTCCAGTGGGCGTCGCCTATGGTTCGGATACTGAAAAAGTAAAAGACCTGCTGCTGGCAGTTGCTGCCGATCATTCGCGCGTGATTAAAACGTCCATAGCACCTGAACCGAATGTGCTATTTCTGGGTTTTGGCGATAGCGCACTGAATTTTGAATTACGCGTATTTATTTACAATATTAGTGATCGGCTGAGTGTGGTCAGTGAGTTGAATTTTGCCATCGACAAAGCTTTCCGTGAGCAGGGGATTGAAATACCGTTTCCACAACGGGATGTGCATATTCGCGGTGGCAGTGACCCTTCCTTAAAGGATGGGTATACTAGCGACTGATATTAAACGACGATGGAGAAAACACTATGGCCAGCGCAACTGCAAGGCATATTCTGGTAGACAGTAATGAAAAATGTGAAGACCTGAAACAACAAATCGAAAATGGAGCTGATTTTGCTGACGTGGCAAAAGAACATTCCAGCTGTCCTTCCGGTCAGTCGGGTGGGGATCTGGGAGAATTTGGACCGGGTCAGATGGTAAAAGAATTTGACGCAGTGGTATTTAGTGCCGACCCAAATACTGTGCAGGGACCTGTCAAAACACAGTTTGGTTATCACCTGCTTGAAGTCACCAGCCGTACAGACTAATTGAGGCTTTTGCAGAATATAGCTTATAACCGCCAGGGCACCAGGGCCACCAGGAAAATAAATCTTATATCCTCCTGGCGTCCTTTGCGCCCAGCCTGCCATTAGTTATTGCGCAACATGACCCCATGGCAGCAGATAGAAAATAATCTCAGCGAAACCCTGGGAGAACGAATAACACTGAGTCGCCCTGACTCCGTGAGTGGTGGCTGTATTAACCAGGCTTACCGCGCACAGTCCGCTCAACAAAAGTTTTTTATCAAGATGAATGATGAAACTGGCCTGGAGATGTTCGAGGCCGAAGCCGAGGGTCTGAATGCATTAGGCAAAGCAGATGGCTTGCGAATACCGAAACCGATTTGTTCTGGTATGGCAGAAGGCCATGCCTGGCTGGTAATGGAAGACCTGCAAATAGGCAGCACTGGCAATCAGGCGGCACTCGGAGAAGGCCTGGCGGCGATGCACCGCATAACAGCAGATAAATTCGGCTGGCACCGTGATAACACCATCGGCGCAACGCCCCAGATCAACCAACAGGAAACCGACTGGGTGCATTTCTGGCAAGAACATCGCCTGGGTTACCAGCTACAACTTGCCATCCGCAGAGGGGCCGGTTCCAAACTGCAAGCAATGGGTGAACAATTGCTCGATGCATTACCCAAAATCCTGGCTGACCACTCGCCGCAGGCTTCCCTGTTACACGGTGATCTCTGGTCAGGCAATTACGCCTTCACTCAAAAGGCTGAGCCGACCATTTTTGATCCCGCCGTGTATTACGGTGACCGGGAAGCTGATCTGGCGATGACTGAATTGTTCGGTGGTTTTGGCAGTGAGTTTTATGCAGCGTATGAGAATGCCTGGCCGCTGGATAAAGGGTACTCGTCAAGAAAGAAGCTCTACAATCTGTACCACGTTCTCAATCACTATAATCTGTTTGGTGGCGGTTATTTGTCGCAGGCGAAGGGGGTGATGACGTCTTTATTAAGAGAGGTTTGAGTGTGTTTAAGGTTGCCTTGTCATTACAATGACTCTGGTGAGATTCGCTTGTTAAATTTTGAATGCGTAAAGTAAAGCAAGGTGATTAAAACTCCTGTGCATAAAGTTGACAGCATTTCGAGAAAAAAAGCGATGCCATGATCGACATATGGGCCGAAAAATGGTGTGAGAGCGCATATTGAAATAGTACTCAGCATAAACAGATTTTTTGCCCAGGGTTTGATAGTCATCAGGCCAACAAAAGAAATAATGTGTAAGAGAGCAACAGGTATACCAACCACCAGCAAGAAGATATCTGCTTTATCCAGGTCGGATTCAGCCTCTTGCCGTAGGTATTCTTGAAAGAGTGCGGGTAGCTTTGCTTCCAGTAAAACAGTGGCAAATATATAGAGTGTTAATAAAAGCAGTGTTGCGCCAGCAAGGGTCCGGATCTGTTTAGTGGTGTCATGCACGATAAATTATGAGTGATACTGTTGGCTTAACTCATGCACCGCATTAATCATCGCCCCCGCATGCTCAGGATCAATCCCCGGGTGAATCCCATGCCCCAGGTTAAAGACATGCCCATCACCTTTGCCGAAACTGGCCAGGACTTTGCCCACCTGTTTGCGGATTACCTCAGGCGATGCATAGAGCACTGACGGATCAAGATTGCCCTGTAAGGCGACGCGATCACCGACACGTCGACGCGCATCAGCGAGATTGGTTGTCCAGTCGAGACCCAGTGCATCCGCGCCGGTATCCGCCATGATTTCCAGCCATTGACCGCCATTTTTGGTGAACATGATCACGGGGACTTTTTGACCATCCTGTTCACGGGTTAATGACTGGATGATTTTTCTCATCGGATTTAATGAAAAACGTTCATAATCACTGGGTGTTAACGCACCGCCCCAGGTGTCGAAAATCATGACGGTTTGTGCGCCACTTTCAATTTGTGCGTTCAGGTATAAAGTGACCGATTGGGCGATGGTATCGAGTAAATGGT
The DNA here is from genome assembly GCA_036478835.1 of Gammaproteobacteria bacterium. Classification (GTDB taxonomy): domain Bacteria; phylum Pseudomonadota; class Gammaproteobacteria; order DSM-19610; family DSM-19610; genus JAZGER01. Next base: position 2,889 of record JAZGER010000031.1, read on the forward strand.
CGACCAGTTCCGGGCGTTCAAACATCATCGCCTTGATGGTTTTGAAGTCTTTGCTGGAGCCCCCTTCCACCATGTAGGTTGCCAGTGTCCAGGGGCTGCCTGAGAAACCGATCAGGGGCACACGCCCATTGAGTTCACGACGGATGGTAGAGACGGCGTCCATAACGTAACGCAGTTCCTGCATGGGGTCGGGTACCGCCAACGCCATGATGCTGGCTTCATCACGTAACGGGTTTTTAAATCGGGGACCTTCGCCTTCGATGAAGTGCAGGCCGAGCCCCATGGCATCGG
>JAZGER010000032.1:0-7430 GCA_036478835.1 Gammaproteobacteria bacterium
CTCAACCAGCCATCTTTATTGTTCTCGAAACAGGGCAAAGTAATTGATCTGAATCAGCCAGCACATCGATCAAGTGTTGCTTAAGACTTGATGCCGCTTCTTTATGGATACCAGGTATTTCAGCTTCCTGTAGCGCGTCAAGCATGGCACCGGCAGGCAGATCATAAGGTATGTTCAGTTCATCCAGCAGTTCAAGTTCGTTCATTTTCATTGCCTCTTAGGGTTTAGCTTGAGCTTAATTGCTCTATAGCATTCCCAATAAATTCACATCATCATTAATACACTGTTTCGTCATAAGACTGATGCACTTTAGAGTTTATTTAAATCCGTCTATTGCAACACTAATCTATAGATTAATACTGATGTGCTTGCCATAAAAAATGTGGCATTATTCACCCTCATTGAAAATTTAGTAAGCCACGCCACTATGACCCCCGACGCCACTGACACAATAAAAGAGTATTTGCTCGATCTGCAAAGCCGCATTTGTTCTGCGCTTGAGGCGCAGGACCCGGGCTATACCTTTGCTGAAGACAACTGGTCACGAGAGGAAGGTGGCGGTGGCCGGTCTCGTGTTCTCGAAAATGGCCAGGTTTTTGAAAAAGCGGGGATCAATTTTTCGCATGTCTACGGTGGCGAGCTGCCAGCTTCTGCCACTGCCCATCGACCTGAACTTGCTGGGCGACAGTTTCAAGCGCTGGGTGTTTCTCTGGTGATTCATCCACGTAATCCTTACGTTCCCACATCGCATGCGAATGTCCGATTTTTTGTTGCAGATAAACCGGGTGAGGCGCCTGTGTGGTGGTTTGGTGGTGGCTTTGATCTGACGCCTTATTACGGTTTTGAAGAAGATGCCACTCACTGGCATACGCAGGCAAAAGCCGCCTGTGATCCATTTGGCGCAGGCGAGTATTCGCGCTTGAAAAAGTGGTGTGATGATTATTTTTATCTGAAACATCGCGCAGAACCTCGCGGCATCGGCGGCCTGTTTTTTGATGACTACAATCAACCCGGCTTTGATCAGAGCTTTGCCTTCATGCGCAGTGTCGGTGATCACTTTATTCCGGCCTACGTTCCCCTTGTTGAAAAACGCAAAGAGACACCATATTCTGAGAGGGAGCGGGACTTTCAGCTCTACCGACGCGGGCGCTACGTGGAGTTCAACCTGGTGTATGACCGCGGTACTTTGTTCGGCCTGCAAACCGGTGGTCGCACTGAGTCGATATTGATGTCCCTGCCCCCGGAAGTAAAATGGCGCTATGACTGGCGCCCAGAACCTGGCAGCGAGGAAGCTAAACTCTATTCTGATTTCCTTACATCCAGAGACTGGATTTCACTCTGAGTCTGGTGACGAAACCCTACGTTTTCCCCGTTGTCCATTAGGCAGCTATTCTGCACAGTTCAATCAATTCAATTCACAAAGGAAGCAGTAGTATGAAAAAGTGGCAATGTGTTGTATGTGGTTTTATCTATGACGAAGCGCAGGGCTTACCAGAAGAAGGCCTTGCGCCCGGCACGCGCTGGGAAGATATACCTGACGACTGGGAATGCCCGGACTGCGGTGTGTCCAAAGACGATTTTGAAATGATGGAAGTGAAATAGGTTGGCGAATGCGCACACTGCAGATAAAAAAAACCCCGTATCGAGTACGGGGTTAAAATACGCTTTTCAGCGTCGGAGGAGTCGTTGCATACTGCTTGTCTTTCTTTTTGATTGTGCTCGTATCAGAGCTCAATCAGGTAATAATTCATCCTTGAAGTTTGTGTTCCATGGACTGCGAAACTCAGCCTTTAGTTCCTTAACGACTGAAATAGCTGTTCCTTTAGCCTTCCTTTGTCCTGTCACACTGTCCCTTGCCTGTACTAATGCATAACGGGTGCCAATTATTTTATCTATTGAATTAACAAAGTGTTACGCCACCCCGCAAAAAAAACATCTCAGTGATGACAAAAAACTGTCATCAAATTAACGTAAAAAGAGCACCATAATTAACCGAATGACAAAAATATGGCTCGTCGCTAATCTAGCGGGCGCCAATATATAGAGGCTAAAAAAACTAACAACGCGCAAAAGGTTACCGCACTCAACGGGCCTGGCAGAATGGCCACCGGCGAAATGCACAGTGTTTCATCGCTTCTGGTACGGCCATAAGCACGGTACAATCGGCTTTTCTAATCGAATCACTTCAGGAGTTTTCGTGTCTTCTACTGATACGGGTCGCGGCAAGTTCCCCTCAATTCGTATGCGACGTATGCGCTTTGACAAATTCTCCCGTCGGCTAATGCGTGAATCTCGCCTGAGCGTTGACGATCTGATCTATCCCATGTTTATCCTGGAAGGCCAGCAACAGAGAGAGGCTGTTGCCTCTATGCCGGGTGTAGAGCGCGTCAGTATCGACGAGCTGCTCAAAGAAGCCGATGAACTGGTGTCTCTGGGTGTCCCGGCTATTGCGCTATTCCCGGTCACTCCCGCAGAGGTAAAATCGGATGATGCGCGTGAGGCTTATAATCCTGACGGGCTGGCTCAGCGGGCAGTCCGTGCCGTGAAGGATCGACACCCTGATCTGGGTGTGATCACCGACGTGGCCCTGGATCCCTTTACCCGTCACGGGCAGGATGGCCTTATTGATGCCAGTGGCTATGTCATCAATGATGAGACGGTTGAGGTGCTCATAAAACAGGCCTTGTCCCATGCACAGGCCGGAGCCGATATCGTCGCCCCATCTGATATGATGGATGGCAGAATTGGCGCAATACGGCAAGCACTGGAAGCCGCCGATCACCGCAATACCCGCATTCTTGCCTATTCGGCCAAATACGCTTCCAGCTTTTATGGTCCCTTCCGGGATGCCGTAGGCTCTGCCAGTCATCTGGGCGGTGGTAACAAGCACAGTTATCAGATGGACCCGGCGAATACCGACGAAGCACTCTGGGAAGTCAGCCTGGATCTTGAAGAAGGCGCCGATATGGTCATGATTAAACCCGGCATGCCTTATCTCGATATTGTTCGCCGCGTCAAGGACCAGTTTGGTGCGCCAACCTTTGTTTACCAGGTCAGTGGCGAATACGCGATGCTGATGGCGGCGGCACAAAATGGCTGGCTGGATGAACGCGCCGTTGTGATGGAATCACTGCTTGCCTTCAAGCGCGCGGGCGCTGATGGCATCCTGACTTATTTTGCAAAAAAAGCGGCTCGCTGGTTGAATGAATAACTGGTAATTACCGGATAAAAATCAGACAATACCCCAAATTTTGAAGCATCAGGATGAATAACAATGGCAAAAAGCACAATCACCAGTCTGTTCGGTGTATCACCGATTCGCCCCTTACAGACACACATGGCAAGTGTTCAGGTATGCGTTAATCAGCTTATTCCTTTTTTCGAAGCTGTCCTGTCGGGTGACTGGAAGCAGGTCACCAAAGAACAACGTGAAATCAGCCGCCTGGAGAACGAGGCGGATAAACTCAAGCGCGAGCTACGGCTGCACCTGCCCAAAAGTCTGTTCATGCCCGTGTCTCGCCCTGACTTACTTGAAGTCCTTTCCATGCAGGACAAAATTGCCAATCAGGCGAAGGATATTGCAGGCATTATCACGGGCCGCAAAATGCAATTTCCTGAAGGGCTGGATGACATCATTATGGAGTTTGTCAGCCGTTCTATTGATGCGTCTGCTCAGGCCCAAACCGCCATCAACGAACTCGATGAACTCGTCGCGACCGGCTTTCGTGGCAATGAGCTGAAAGTTGTTGAAAGCATGATTAAGGTTCTGGATAAAATCGAAAGCGAGACAGATAAAATGCAGGTGAAATTTCGCAAGGAAATCTTTAAAAGGGAAAAAGACTTACCGCCCGTTGATGTCATGTTTATGTATAAAATAATTGAGGGTATCGGGGAACTTGCCGATCGTGCCCAACGTGTGGGCAGCCGTCTAGAATTAATGCTGGCTCGGTAAGGAGAAACCAATGGAATTCGCAACTGCTTTTTTGGTTCTTGCCTGCCTTTTCGGATTTTTTATGGCCTGGGGTATTGGCGCTAATGATGTCGCCAACGCGATGGGCACCTCCGTCGGTTCTGGTGCAATCAGTGTTAAGCAGGCGATCTTTATCGCCGCGATTTTTGAATTTACCGGTGCCTACCTGGCCGGTGGTCAGGTCACAGAGACCATTCGCAAAGGCATGATCGATGCGTCCATCGTTGCCAATACGCCTGAGTTACTGGTGTATGGCATGCTGGCCGCATTACTCGCCGCCGGTGTCTGGTTACTGGTGGCCTCGAGAATGGGGTGGCCCGTTTCGACAACCCACACCATTGTTGGCGCGATTGTTGGCTTCGCTGCGGTAGGCATTGGGGTGGATTCGGTTAACTGGGGTAAAGTTGGCTCGATAGCCATGAGCTGGATTATCTCCCCGGCACTCTCTGGACTGATCGCTTTTTTTATTTTTCGCAGTATCCAGACGTTGATTCTGGACACGAAAGACCCGCTAGATAACGCCCGACGGTATGTGCCGTTTTATATGTTTCTGGTGGGCTTTATCGTCTCGCTGGTGACCCTGCTCAAGGGTTTAAAGCACATAGGACTTGAATTCACAACGAGTCAGAATTACCTGATCGCTGCCATTATGGGTACTGCTCTGTTCGTTGTTGGAAAGTTTGCCATCGCCCGACTCAAGTTCGACCCTAAAGCCAATGCCGACTTCCATTTTACGAATGTCGAGAGAGTTTTCGGCATTCTAATGATGGCAACGGCCTGTACTATGGCATTTGCTCACGGCTCTAACGATGTCGCCAATGCCGTTGGGCCGCTTGCTGCGGTTGTCGGCATTGTTCAGAGTGGCGGTGAAGTTGCGCAGAAAAGCCTGATGCCCACGTGGATACTATTACTGGGCGGCGTGGGTATTGTCATTGGACTTATCACTTACGGTAAACGGGTCATGACCACTGTCGGCTCAGGCATTACTGAACTAACACCTAGCAGAGGTTTCGCAGCGACCATCGCAGCAGCAACAACTGTGGTCGTCGCATCTGGTACCGGGCTACCTATTTCAACAACACACACGTTGGTTGGCGGTATACTGGGCGTGGGCATGGCTCGTGGTATTTCAGCATTGAATATGAATGTCGTCGGTAAGATCTTTATTTCCTGGATCATTACACTGCCCGCTGGCGCCATACTGTCTATTCTCTTCTTCTTTACAATCATGGGCGCTTTTTCTCATTACGGCTGATGCGAAATGACTGATCGTTATGCCGTCATGGGGAACCCCATTGGTCACAGCAAGTCGCCCATGATCCACCAGCAGTTCGCTGAACAAACCCGGCAGGACCTGAACTACGAAGCGATACAGGTAGCCACTGATGGTTTTGCTGAAGCCGTTAATGCGTTCTATGAATCAGGCGGTAAAGGGCTAAACATTACCGTCCCCTTCAAACTGCAGGCCTGGGAACTGGCCAACCATCTTAGCTCACGCGCGGAACGCGCCGGCGCGGTGAATACACTTTCATTCTCTTCAGACGGTCTGTTGTCGGGTGACAATACCGATGGCGTTGGCCTGGTTCGTGATCTGATGAGCAATCACAGCATCGAGATAAACGGCAAGCGGCTATTACTGATGGGTGCTGGTGGCGCTGCGAGAGGCGTTATTTCCCCATTGGTGGAACAGAAGCCTGAGTCGATAACGATAGCCAACCGAACCGTCAGCCGCGCGTGTGAACTGGCAGGCCAGTTTGACGATCTGGGAAAAATCAAAGGCTGCGGATTTAATGACCTGCAGGGAGAACGCTTCGATATCATCATCAATGCGACCGCCGCCGGACTGGATGATGAAATTCCTGTGCTCCCTGCAGGCGTCATTAATACAGAGAGTATCTGTTATGACATGATGTACAGCACTGAACCGACTGCCTTTGTTCGTCACGCAAAGCAGCTCGGCGCACACCAGGCAGTCGACGGTCTTGGCATGCTGGTTGAACAGGCAGCGGAATCCTTCACTCTCTGGCGTCGTGTTCGCCCGGAAACACAAAGCGTTATTGCAGCATTGCGTTAGGCGACCCCAGACTACGCAACAATGCTAATTGCCACAGGCACACGGAAATAAACACAAACGTTCATAGAACTCATTTTGATTGTATTTTTTCTTTGCTTTCCGTGTTTCCGTGGCCAGAAACATCATCAGGCAAAAGCTCCCTGATGCTCTACCTTGAATGAGCGCAATACATGGGTAAACGCCTTGTTGTTCGCCGCAATAGCTACGGCATCGAAAATATCCCGGTCACTGTAGCCACTGTCACGGGCTTTTTTCATATCACTATGAGAAACACCTTCTGGGTCATTAATCCCTTTGAGTGCCAACGCGAGCAATACTTTTTCATCCGCATTTAGCGGTGCATTTTCATGATTGCTTTTAGCTGCCTGTAAATCTTCATGTGACTTACCAAGATTCAGTAAAATGCCTTCATTGAAATTGATGCAAAACTTGCAGTTGGCATCACTGGATACCAGATAGCGAATCGTTGCCAATAATTCCTGACTCAGCGTTGCGTGCGACATAAAGTAACCGACTGTTTGCACAAAGGTCTCAAGTAATGCCGGGCTGGCACTATACAATTGCAATCCGGCAGGCACAAAACCCATGTGTGTTTCGATATGGCTGAATATCGCATCGACTTTAGCCTTATCTTCATTTTCAACCCGCGGGGTAATCAAGGGTTTTACTGTCATAATAACTCTCCATAAATGGAATAATACAGACCGGTCGGTTTATATTTCCCGTTAAAAAAATAGCTGCTCTACAGCCATCGATTGTGCGTCTGCACACATTCAGCTCACAGGCTGTAAAACCTGCTTTATAAAACGAATACTGCCATCAACATTTTTCGGCGCCTGTTTCGCCTTATCGAGCAAAATAGCACCCTCAATCTGGCTCAGAATGACAGCGCTCATCTGTTTTGGGTTGATTTTCCGATCAACATCCCCCTCATCACACGCCTTAACAAGTAAAGATTCGATCAAACTGAGGTATTGCTTGAAAATACCCGTCACTTTGTCTCGGATTGCCTGACTCGCCGTGCTTAATTCCAGGGTAAAATTACCAAAATAACAGCCGCAAATATGGCCGTTTTTATATTGTTTTTTCTGCCGAGCAGCCATCAACCGTAACAGTGCAAACAGGGTGTTCAGTGAAGCGCTTTTTTTACTCAGCACCTGAGTCTGTATTTCCTCAGTGATCAGATCAAACTGCCAGTCAAGCGTAGCGATGGCCAACGCTTCCTTGCTAGCAAAGTGGTAATAAAAATTACCCTTGGTCACATCAGCGGCTTTCAATATTTTATCCAGACCGGTCGCATTAAACCCATGCAGGTAAAACAGCTCCGTCGCTGCTACCAGAATACGTTCACGAGTTGCCTGTGCTTTTTCAGATAATGCCATAATA
>JAZGER010000033.1:0-2452 GCA_036478835.1 Gammaproteobacteria bacterium
AAATTGCAAACTACAAAAATCCGGTTGTCTCATTCCTGGCCTGGCTATACACACAAACCGGTATTCGCAGCGGCATGCACATGACTGGCATGACCCGTGAATTTGCACCTGCCACCATGATTCGATTTGCAATCCCGCTTTGTACACCTGATAGCAAGTTTGATGCTATTACTGAATCGTTGATCAGTGCTCTTAAGGATATCGGCCCTGTTCTCGACATGAAAAAGGTCTCTGTTACACATAATGTACTTAGTCTGATGTACGCTGACTATGAATTGGTATAACAATACTATGAGGGGGTAAACTCGTGTCAGAAAATATACAGCTCAATGGCGTTCCTGAAACACTACTGGTTCCTTTATTTTACCGCGCGCAGGAAACGCGCAGCCCAACACCTTTAATCCGCGATGATAAAGCCGTCGAAATCGTCGACTCACTTGACTACGATTTCTCCCACTGCAACAAATGGTCGACACAAGCCTGTGTCGCTGTTCGAACAAAACTGTTCCAGGATGCGATTAAATCCTTCCTCAACAAAAACCCAAATTCTGTCATCATCAACCTGGCAGCAGGCCTGGATAACCGGTTCAGCGAACTGGATAATGGTCAGGTTCGCTGGTTTGATCTGGATCTACCAGAAGTCATCGAAACGCGTAAACGCTATATTAACGAATCAGAACGACAGACGTTTATTGCCTCGGATGTACTGGACTACACCTGGATAGACTCCCTGTGCATTAAAGACAACTCAACACCTGTACTGATAATCGCTGAAGGACTGCTACCCTATTTACCTGAGGATAAAGCTAAAGCACTTATGTCTACACTTGCTGACCGTTTTCCCAATGGCCAGATGCTACTGGAAATCTTTGCCAGTGTTTCAGTTGGTAGAGAATGGATTGTCACTGAATTTAAGCATATTCGGCCCATACCTAAAATACGCTGGTCACCCCATAACCCTCATGATATTGCACAATGGGATTCACGTTTTAAAATTAATGCCGTTGAAAATATTCTTGCACACTGCCGCAGAAAATGGCGCTTTCTTTGGCATCTATTCAAAACTTCTGCATCAATCAGAAACCTACTCGGCAGCCGGATAATTACATTACAACTTAATCAAAACTAAGGTGCCTTTAATTAGCCCTGTAAATTAACTGTAGGAGCGGCTTCAGCCGCGATGGTCGGCATACTTCCCTTTCGCGGCTGAAGCCGCTCCTACAGGTCTCCACAATTAAACTTACCTTGCTTAACGCAATACAAATTGTGTAATCGCCTGAATAACAGCCGGATCATTTAATATCTTGGTATGACCAAGGTCTTGCGTCGGTAACACGGTGCTTGTCGGCCAGGCTGCATTAATCTCAAACATACTTTCTATACCGACATATTCATCTTTGGAATCATGGATCAACAACCCAGGGATATCGATATTGCTAGACATCGTCTGCATCGAATACTCATCCCAGAACTCAACACCATAGGTCATTTCAAGACGTTCTTTTACTAACAGAAATACTTGCTCAGAAAGATTAAATGTCGATGTAAATTTATTCAGCAACGTCTCAATATGTGCAGGTGTTGAAATACAAACCACACGTTCAGCCGCCATACCCTGCTGTAACGCCTTAAACAAACCAATCCCCCCAAAAGAGTGCGCAATGACGGAGTGAAAAGGCCCTTTAGTTTGATTGAGAAACTGAATAGCTGAGATGATTTCCAACAAATCTGTTTCATCACCACTTGAATTACCATGCGCGGGTAAATCCAATGCGATTGCTTTAAAACCAGCATCGGCCATGGCACTAGCAATCTCTGCCATTTGACCTGCCCGCCCATTCCAGCCATGAATTAACAACGCGGGTGTCCCGGTTCCCCATGTATAGGTATTCAAAACACGGGAATTAAAATTAATGGCTTCCTGACTACTCCGATCCAACAGAGTTATCTCTTCATCAGGAATCTTACTGCGATACGTCATTCGCCAGAGCTTCTCGGCCAGCATCGACGCGGCTTGCGGATCTTTTTCGGCAATTAACTGGGACGATAATGTTACAAATTCGTTCTGGGAAGGTGATCTCTTATTCATATCTATCCTATGTAACTGAATGCGGCCTATTATGCGAACCAGCACAGCCAAGCATTCAGTGAATTACATAGTTTATCAGAGACTTAGTCCTAATCTAAGCATTCTATGGTTTATTCATGGAACCCCGTAGGCTCAGTTTGCAATAACAATATAACTAGCTATATTTAATACTGAGGAGAACGGAACCGCCTTTGACGGGTGGGCAGTTGGAGAGAGAAGCATCAACCAACTGGTATAAGGAGTATAAGAATGAATCAAAATGAAATATGCCACCGGGCATATAAACCTGTGCGCACCATTTGCCAGATATCGTTAAGACGATTATTAGCCTCGGTATTCCTGCCATTTATATTACTGAGTGTT
>JAZGER010000034.1:0-3976 GCA_036478835.1 Gammaproteobacteria bacterium
CCGCTTGTCTAATTGATGAATCGCCATCAAAACACCTGCAGCATTATTGATCTGGTGCGCACCAATAAGCGCAGGGTAAGGTAAGGCGTCGAAGGTTTTTTCACCAGAACGCCACAGCCAATGATCAACAGATTGCTCGATGAAAAAATGCTCGCCATTTTTCAGCCAGTTTGCGTTGATCTGCTTCGCTGACTCCTGCAATGCTTCAGGGGAAGCTGGGTCGGAGCTGATTGCCGGCTGAGCGGCGCGAAATATTCCCGCTTTCTCTTTCGCTATTGTTGCACGGTCATTTCCCAGCCAGGCTTGATGGTCGAGATCAACGGTTGTGACAATGGCGGCATCTGCATCAATGATATTCACCGCATCCAGACGTCCGCCAAGTCCGGTTTCCAACAGGACAACATCGAGATCGCTACGATGGAAAATATCCAGTGCGGCGAGCGTTCCGAATTCAAAATAGGTTAATGACTCTTGTTGTCGCGCATGATCAACTCGATTAAATGCTTCAATAATGACTCGATCAGATTGTGGCTCGCCCTGAATAGCAATGCGTTCGTTGTATCTCAACAAATGCGGCGAGGTATAACTCCCTGTGCGGTACCCTGCCTGTCGATAAATAGCCTCAAGCAGTGCCACACTGGAGCCTTTTCCATTAGTTCCTGCAACGGTAATTACCGTGGGCAAGTCCGTATCATGTAAACGCTGGTAGACACGATGAATCCGTTCGAGACCCAGCTCTATTTCGTGGGGGTGTAAGGTTTCCTGCCAGGATAGCCACTCAGATAGTGTCGTAAAACCTGGCATAATGAGAATAGAACGTCTGGTTAAATACTGTCGCCTGAATCGTCCACGGGTTCTACAACCAACGGCTCGGCCTGGTGTGGGCGATTCAGCATCATGCTCAGCAATGAAGCAATTTTTCCGCGCATTTCGTGTCGATTAACAATCATATCGATTGCCCCGTGCTCCAGTAGAAACTCACTGCGCTGAAAACCTTCAGGCAACGTTTCTCGTACCGTTTGTTCAATCACACGGGGGCCAGCGAAACCAATCAACGCTTTAGGTTCACCGATATTAATATCGCCCAGCATCGCCAGACTGGCAGAAACACCCCCCATCGTCGGGTCAGTCATCACTGAAATAAACGGCAAACCGGCCTTGGACATTTTTGAGAGAGCCGCACTGGTTTTCGCCATCTGCATTAAGGAAAACAGGGCTTCCTGCATCCGCGCTCCGCCGCTGGCTGAAAAGCAGACCAGGGGGATGTTTTTATCCAGACAAAGATTCACTGCCCTGACAAAACGCTCGCCGACAACGGAACCCATGGAACCCCCCATATAGCGAAACTCGAACGCAGCAGCCACCAACGCAAGGCCTTCAACCTGTCCACGTATCACAATTAAGGCGTCGGTTTCGCCGGTTGCCTTATGTGCCTGAGTAATTCGATCGCGGTATTTTTTACTGTCTTTAAATTTCAGCGGGTCAGCCGGTTCCAGCCCCATACCGATTTCTTCACGCGGGGCGTCATCCAGAAAATGCGCCAGCCGTTGGCGGGCGCCGATGCGCATATGGTGGTTACACTTAGGGCAAACCCCTGCGTTACGCTCTAGTTCAGAACGGTAAAGCGTGGCATCACATCCTGGGCATTTAATCCACAGGCCTTCCGGCATGGAACGTTTATTCCCACCTTCTGTGCGTATACGTGAAGGCATTAACTTTTCAAACCAGCTCATAGCAAACCCTGTTTATAATTGATCCATTGCTGCTCGCATATCAGCGAGAATAGCAGGAACCTGCTTCAGTATTTCAGCAGGTGATGATTCAAGATCGGCGATTCGTGTCACCAGTGCACTACCCACAACGACGGCATCAGCGACTTTTGCAACCTGAGCAGCAGATTCCGGGTCCCGAATTCCAAATCCGACACCAACCGGCATGTCCGTACACCGCCTTATCTGACTGAGTTTTTCGGTCACTGCAGCGACATCCAGTCTGTTCGCACCGGTAACGCCCTTAAAGGAAACATAATAAAGAAAACCACTGCCCATGGCATCCATTTTCCCCAGTCGTTTTTCATCGCTGGTTGGCGCTGCCAGAAAAATCGGGTCAAGACTAGCCGATTTCATCTCTGATACCAGATCTTCGGCTTCTTCAGGCGGGAGATCAACGGTTAATGCTCCGTCGACCCCGGCCGCTTTCGCCTGAGTAGCAAACGCCGCATAACCCATCACTTCAATGGGATTCAGGTAGCCCATTAGAATAATCGGTGTCTCCTGATCTTTCTCACGAAATTTTCGCACCATGTCAAGAACATCGCGCAAACTGGTGTGGTGTCGTAACGCACGTTCACAGGCTAACTGAATCACCGGGCCATCGGCCATCGGGTCTGAGAATGGGATACCGATCTCCAGGAGATCAGCGCCTGCATCCACAAACCCATGCAGCAAAGGGACCGTAATATCAGGCTGAGGATCACCCGCCGTGATATATGGGATAAGGGCAGTACGATTTTGCGAGCGTAGCTGCTGAAAACGTTTCGTGATACGGCTCATACCTTGATCCCTTCGATAGTAGCCACTGTATGAATGTCTTTATCTCCACGACCGGAAAGATTAACCAGCAGAATTTGATCCTTGTGCATCTCCGGGGCCAGTTTGATTGCCTGCGCCAGCGCATGACTGGATTCAAGGGCAGGAATAATACCTTCTGTCCGAGTTAGATCATGAAAAGCGTCCAGGGCTTCCTGGTCGGTTGCGGCAACATATTGAACTCGCCCAATATCTTTCAACCAGGCGTGTTCTGGGCCAACACCGGGATAATCAAGGCCAGCAGACACGGAGTGAGTTTCGATAATTTGACCATCTGCATCTTCCATCAGGTAGGTTCGATTACCATGTAAAACGCCCGGCTGCCCAGCGCACAGAGGGGCGGCATGACGACCACTATCGATACCGTCACCGCCGCCTTCAACGCCACACATAGCAACACTGCTATCGTCCAGAAAAGGGTAAAACAGCCCCATAGCATTAGACCCGCCACCGATACAGGCAATCAACGAATCAGGCAACCGCCCCGCCTGTTCAAGTATTTGCTGACGCGCTTCACGGCCAATGATTGCCTGAAAGTCTCGAACCATTGCCGGATAAGGGTGCGGGCCTGCAACCGTGCCGATAATATAAAAGGTGTCATCGATATTCGTTACCCAGTCGCGCATTGCCTCATTCAAGGCGTCTTTCAATGTTTTTGAGCCCGACTCCACTGAAACAACGGTTGCTCCCAGCAGGCGCATCCGATAAACATTTATTGCCTGACGCTGAATATCTTCAGCGCCCATATAGACAACACATTCCATCCCCAGACGTGCAGCTACGGTCGCAGAGGCGACGCCATGCTGACCGGCTCCAGTTTCGGCAATGATTCGGGTCTTGCCCATCCGTCGAGCCAGCAGTGCCTGGCCAACTGTATTATTAATTTTGTGCGCACCGGTGTGATTCAGATCTTCACGTTTGAGATAAATCTGCGCACCACCAAGTTTTTTACTCCAGCTTTTTGCATGGTAAAGCGGCGATGGCCGACCGACAAAATCTGCAAGATCCTTATCGAGCTCGTGGACAAAAACCGGATCAGACTTGTATTGCTCATAGGCATCCCTTAATTCATTCAGGGGAACCATTAAGGTCTCAGCAACAAAACGCCCACCGAAAATACCAAAATGCCCACGATCATCAGGCATATGTGCATAATCTGGTTTTTCGCCAGGCTGATTATTCTCTGTCTTCATTCACTACGCTCTCTATAAAAGCCAAAATACTGGCCTGGGATTTAATGCCTTTACTCTCTTCAACCCCACTGCTGACATCAACCGCATAAGGTTTTACCTGCCGAATGGCCGAAGCAATGTTTTCAGGGGTTAATCCGCCTGCGAGTATCAGGGGTTTATCAAGTGATTCTGGCAGGCGTGACCAGTCGAAAACCA
>JAZGER010000035.1:0-3079 GCA_036478835.1 Gammaproteobacteria bacterium
ATTATGAAGCGTTGCTTGGTCGCCTGGCCGAAACGGAAAGCGGGCGGCACTTCTTTAATCCTATGCCGGTAGCGTTGAAGGTATAAACTTCCCATCACGGGAATATTTCACATTATTTCGAAAGGTACTGCAATATGGACTCTTTGCCACGAGCACAAGTGACAGTGACAACACTTCAGAAGATGAAGCAGAGAAGTGAAAAAATCGCCGTTGTTACCAGCTATGATGCCAGTTTTACCACTTTACTGGAGCGGGCAAAAGTCGATGTTATCCTCGTGGGTGACTCGCTAGGTATGGTGGTGCAGGGCAGAGACTCAACTGTCGGCGTTAGCATGGATGACATGGTTTATCACTGCGCTTGTGTGGCGCGCGGTGGTGAGTCCGCATTGCGCATTGCCGATTTTCCTTTTATGAGCTACAGCTCAGTCGATCAGGCATTGGAAAATGCCGCAAAATTAATGCGCGAAGGGCAGGCGCATATGGTCAAACTCGAGGGGGGAGAAGTGAACCTGAAAAGTGTTGAAGCGATCACCGGTTTTGGTGTTCCTGTTTGTGGACACCTTGGGCTGTTACCGCAATCAGTGAATAAACTGGGCGGCTATCGTGTGCAAGGTAGAGATGACGCATCAGCTCAACAGTTGATCTCTGATGCCAGGGCTCTGGAAGCTGCTGGAGCTGCTCTGTTGGTGCTTGAGTGTGTTCCTGTTGACCTCGCGCGTCAGGTAACTGAGGCGCTGACGATCCCGACAATCGGCATAGGCGCAGGTGTTGACTGTGATGGCCAGGTGCTGGTGTTGTATGACTTGTTAGGGATTACACCGGGTAAGCGGCCTTCATTTTCCAGAAACTTTCTGGCTGGGCAATCAGACATCCAGTCTGCACTGGTATCTTATGTTCAGGCTGTGAAAGCGTCTGAGTTTCCTGCCAAAGAACACGGTTTTTCCTGAATGCTCATCGTTAGCGACGTTGATGTGCTGCGCCAGAAAATTAGCGAGTGGCGGCTAAACAAAGAACGAATCGCTTTTGTTCCTACGATGGGTAACTTGCATGCAGGCCATTTGCAACTGGTCAAAGAGGCAAAAACAATAGGCGATCGTGTCGTCTGCAGTATTTTTGTGAATCCTGCTCAATTTGGCCCCAATGAGGACTTTGAACGGTATCCGAGAACACTCGAAAAGGATAGAGATCTCCTGGCAACAGAAGGGATTGATCTGATTTTCACACCTTCGGTCGACACGATCTACCCTGCAGGCATTGGGGAAACAACTACAGTGACAGTGCCGGGTGTTAGTGAAGGCCTCTGCAATAATTTTCGTCCTGGACATTTTACCGGCGTCGCTACGGTTGTTGCTCGGTTGTTTTTATTGGCCCAGCCAGATTGTGTCTTGCTGGGAAAAAAAGATTTTCAGCAGCTAATGGTTATCGAAAAAATGGTGTCTGATTTATGCTTTCCGATTGAGGTCATGGGGGTCGATACAGTTCGTGAAGCGGATGGCCTTGCCATGAGTTCTCGGAATCAATACCTGAGTGTCGAAGAACGTAAGGCGGCACCAGCGCTTTTTCAGGTGCTCCAGGAACTGGCTGATACGATACGTGACGGAGATCACGATTTTAGAAAATTAGAGCGTGAGGCGGAAGAAAAACTACATTTAGCGGGCTTCTCAGTCGATTATGTTGCTGTATGTCAGAGAAACAATTTGAGAGCTGCGGTGTCTGAAATAGAGAGTTTGGTCATTCTGATCGCCGCAAGTCTTGGCAAGTCACGTTTAATAGATAACGTAACTATCTGAATAATATAATAAAAAATACAATTTTGCAGCAGGCTCTTATAGTTGAGATAATAGACCGGTTTAGTGAAGAGGATAGGCTATGCATATAGAAATGTTGAAATGCAAATTGCACAAAGCGCATGTGACCCAGGTCGAACTGGAATATGAAGGCTCCTGTGCAATTGATGGCGAATTACTGTCAGCAGCGGGTATCCATGAATATGAACAAATTAAAATCTTCAATGTTGACAATGGTGAGCGGTTCACGACTTATGCGATTCTTGCCGAAAAGGGTTCGGGCACTATTTCAATCAATGGTGCTGCTGCACATAAGGCAAACCCTGGTGATCGTGTGATCATCTGTTCCTTTGCATCAATGGACGAAAAAGAGGCTAGAATGCATAAACCTAAGCTGGTGTATCTGGATAGTGCAAACCAGATCATTCGTACTAGTAATACGATCCCTGTACAGGTTGCCTGATTAGTTTTCGGACAATCCCCCCTCATTTTTTGCAATGATCGGTTGGTGCTGCGAAGTCCATATCATAATATCGTAGTAGTTACGGATATTTCTAACGAACTTAATAGCTTCTTTTCCACGAGCACGCCCGTAACGGGTTTTTTTGTACCATTTTTTGATCGCTAGTAAAGGTAGTTTTTCTTTTACATCCACCCATTTGTTGGGATTTAAACCGAGTTCCTCGGTTAGAATGCGCGCGTCTTCAAGGTGTCCCGCACCTATATTATAGGCCGCCAATGCAAACCACGTCCGATCAGGTTCCCTTATCTGCGAAGGAATCCTCTTTTTTAACTGGGCAAAATAAATAGCGCCCCCAGTAATGCTAGCTTCAGGATTGAGGCGGCTTTCGGTGATCCCCAGGTGTTTCATTGTTTTCTGCGTGAGCATCATGATGCCGCGGACCCCCGTGGGGGATTTTGCCTTTGGGTTCCAATGCGATTCCTGATACCCAATTGCCGCGAGCAAGCGCCAGTCGATGCCTTCTTTCTGACTGGCATTTATAAAATAATCATAATAGTCAGGTAATGTGTTTTTAATTTTTTTCTGGAAGCGCTTTAACTCAACATAGTCAAAAGCCCTGATATGATTAAAATACCGATTTTCAAGTTCTTTAAGCTGCCCATTGCCCTTGATTTTTGTAAAGAAAGCCCGGGCGGCGTCAGTCAGGCTAGTGTCTTTACCCGGTGGAAATGACCAGGCAAGAGTGATTTCAGGGAACAGGTTTTTTACTGTGCGTAATTCGGGATAATAACGTTGCACGATTTTAACGGTATTTGAATCCGCCACAGTA
>JAZGER010000036.1:0-3278 GCA_036478835.1 Gammaproteobacteria bacterium
CAGGCTAGTGTCTTTACCCGGTGGAAATGACCAGGCAAGAGTGATTTCAGGGAACAGGTTTTTTACTGTGCGTAATTCGGGATAATAACGTTGCACGATTTTAACGGTATTTGAATCCGCCACAGTATAGCTGATGGTTTCGTTCCACAGCATATCAATTAACTGTAGTGTCGAAAGAGAGCTGTGTTGTGCAATAGTGAGGTTGGGCAGGTGGGCTTGTTGTTTATTTAAAAAATTAGCCGCAATACTTTCTTCCAGGATATCAACAGGACGTTGCAGTCCAGACAGGTTGTGAGGAGCAGCGGTGGTATTTTTGTATAATAACTGCAGTGAGAGGGATTGGTAATCAGGGCCAAAATTAACATTTTTCCCATCGTCAATGTTTCTGAAGGTGCCTGCAGCTAGATCAATTTCTTTTTCAGAAAAGTCATGTTCTAGTGCTGAAAAATTATCTGCTGTTTTCAGAGAGAGTGAGACACCAAGGTATTGCGCAAAGCTTTTTGCCAATTGGTATTCAAAGTCATCAGCCATTTCTGATACATTAAAAAAAGTTGCTGGTCCTGGGGTAGTGAGGACGCGTATCTCGCCTGATTGACGAATGCGTTCTAGCTGGGAAATACCTGAAGGTGTTTGCTGGCTGCATGAAGACATGAGCAGCAGGAAGCTCGTCGACTGTAATAGCCTGAAAATATCGAATCTTTTCCCCACGCCCTTTCCCTGTGTTATTGAATGCAGGTAGTCTAACAATACCACGAATACAGAGGCAAAAAATAGCGGTTATAGTTTGATTTTTAAGTTAAATAAAGAAGAATCTAGATTAGAGCTCACAATCTGACAGTATCCTGAGATACAATATCCCTGAAAATTTTGGAGAGGTACCGAAGCGGCCATAACGGCACCGATTCGAAATCGGTTGGGGGAGTAATCCCCACAAGGGTTCGAATCCCTTCCTCTCCGCCATTATGTTTGCAAAAGCCGCTCAGTGCTCTGAAGCTAGCTCGACTGCGCTGCAGTGCCTGCTTGCTTTGCCATGTATTGCTCCAGGTCATCAGCACCACCGATATGCGTACCATTGATAAAAATTTGCGGGACTGAAGGTAAGTTAGCAATTGCTCGTAAGGTGGATTCGTTGTAGTCGCGATTTAATATCAGTTCTTCAAAGCCAATGTCTGCATCATTTAGCATAGCTTTTGCGCGCACACAAAAAGGGCAGCCGTCTCGAGAAAAAACAGTGACGTCAACTGGCTTCTGGGCCTTCGGTGCAATGTAAGCCAGCATGGTATCTGCGTCTGAAACCTCGAATGGGTCGCCAGGCACATCCGCTTCGATAAACATTTTTTCGATGATGCCATTTTTAACCAGCATAGAATAGCGCCAGGAACGATCGCCAAAACCGAGGTCATTTTTGGAAACTAGTAAGCCCATGCCGCGGGTGAAGTCGCCATTGCCGTCTGGCAGAAAGGTCAGTTGGTCTGCATTTTGTTCGGCAGACCATTCGTTCATTACAAAAGCATCATTGACTGAGATGCAAACAACATCATCAACGCCCTGTTGTTTCAAAGTAGACGCCAGCTGGTTATACCGCGGGACATGTGTAGATGAACAGGTAGGGGTAAAAGCACCGGGTAAGGCAAATACGACAACGGTTTTACCCTGAAAGATTTCGGAGGATTTCACATCAACCCATTCATGATGTTGCCGGGTATGAAATACGGTTTCTGGAATTCTTTTTCCTTCGCGGTTATCTAACATGATTTTCTCCTGGGCAGTTAATGAATATGAATATAGTATCTGATGAAACTTGCGATTAATGAAATCATTAGGATTAATGATTTCTATAGTAATTAGCTATAGATTTTTTAAATACAAAAAAACGGGTGTAAAAACACCCGTTATTCTGCACAGCTATAAAGTTACTTGTTGGTTACACGAATGGCTATGCGACGGTTTTGAGCGCGACCTTCAGTAGTGTCGTTACTGGCTACTGGATGAGCAGGGCCGTAACCTTCTGCTGCCAGGCGCGAGCCATCAATACCCATACCAGTTAAGGCATGCATAACGGCATTTGCACGTGCTGTCGATATCTTCATGTTTTGACCGATACTGCCCGTGTTATCCGTATAGCCACCAATCTTGAGGGCAACCGCAGGGTAGGCCTGTAAAATCGCAGCCATGTTTTCAAGTTGTTCACTCGAGTTATTCATGTCGAGAGTCGAGCTGCCGGTAGCAAAGTTGATGCGGTCGAAGTTAAACCAGGTCGCACTATCAACGCCCCGATTAGCGTCATCGAGGAAATTAATCAGGTTGTTTTCTATACCACTTTCGGGAATATTTAACTCTTTACCCGAACCTAATGTCCGGCTAAAGAAGCCACCTATACCGGCAGCGACTGAGCTGGCTGCATCACCCGCTGCTGAGGTGGCAGAATCCATCGCATCGGATGCTGCCGATGCCATATCACCCGCGCTATCCACCATCGCAGTGGCCGTATCACCGGCTTCATTTGCTACCGCAGAGGCACCATCAATAGCCGCATCGACTGCGTTGTTTACTGTTTCTGTTGAGGAGGTAATAGCGCCTTTGGCCTGCTCCAGCGTTCCGCTGACGTCATGGGAAAGTTGGCCTGCGGCATCACTGACTTTATTACCAGTATTCGTTGAGATTTCACTGGATATCTCACCAACAGTCTCGTGGTTTGTATTCATATCAGTATTGCTGCAATTTTTTAAACCAAAAAATAAAGCACCCAGTCCGGCCAGTCCAAGAATAATGGGCATTAATTTACTGCTACTTTCCGGTTCAGCGTATTTTGTATTTGTATCTGTGTAATTTGTATGAGAGGTGGCAGCTGAAGTCGTCCTTTCAGTCTGGTTTAGGTCAGCAAGGCCGACCATGCTGCCCATTCCTGATGGGAGCGCTTTTGCTATATTGTCTTTTTGTCCAAGTAGCATAGAAACGAGACCACTTGCATTAAGACCGCCTTTAAATATGCGCCTGGAAAGGTAGCCCATCACAAGAGGGCCGACGAGGCCTAGTACAGAAGAGCTTGAGCTTTTTTTCAGCCCGGATGCGCTAGTAACGAGATCAAGAATACCGCCGACCTTGTTACCAAACAATTTACCCATAAAATCACCTGCCAGGTCTTTAGGGTCGCCCTGAGCCAGATTGCCGCCACCGACAAGGCTGCCGAGGTTGTCCAGGACGTTTGCGTTTCCTTTATTGTTCAGCATATTGAAAACGCCGCCAAGTGCGCTGTCATTGGAAGATTTGTTGAGAAT
>JAZGER010000037.1:0-7593 GCA_036478835.1 Gammaproteobacteria bacterium
ATTCCACGCCCTGAAACTGAATTGTTAGTTGAAATGGCGCTTGAAATAATACCTGCAGATAGCTGTTTTCAAATAGCTGACCTGGGTACAGGCACGGGCGCTGTTGCTATTGCCATCGCTTGTGAACGGCTCAATAGCTGTATGACAGCAACAGACATCATCCTCAACAATCTTTTACTCGCCAGACGAAATGCAATCGCACATTCAGCGCATAATATTCAATTCGTAAACAGCCATTGGTTGCGTTCAATCGAAGACCATGCGTTTGATGTCATTGTGTCTAACCCGCCCTATATCGCCCACAACGACCCGCACCTTGATCAGGGCGATTTGCGCTTTGAATCTCGAATCGCTTTAGTGTCTGGGGAAGATGGGCTGGATGCTATTCGCAGAATCGTTATATCTGCTTGTAGAGCGTTAAAGAAAAATGGGTGGTTACTCTTAGAACATGGTTACCAACAATCAGTGTGCGTAAAAGAGCTTATGCTGGAGAACGGCTACGTAAATATCACAACAAAAAACGATTTAAACGGAAACCCCAGAGTGACTATGGGTTGCTATCAGCCGAAAACAAAATAAGAGACTAACCGCTCGCATCGCCCGTTCAGGCAACTTGCCTTTTGATAAAAAGCCCTCGTTGCTGCGCGCAGCAGTAAAGATTTTGTGTGAACTCAGTTAGAAATGGGTGCTTGCCGTTCAGACTCATTTCATATTGGACAAGGCTGAAGCTAGCATCTGACATCTAAATCGACTAGGATTGCCGTCCGTAAATCGATATTAGTCAGAGAGAGACATGGCCAGAGTTACCGTTGAAGATTGTCTGGAAAAAGTAGAAACCCGTTTCCAGCTTATTATGATTGCCACTAAGCGGGCAAGGCAGCTGGCGAATGGTGCACAGCCATTCATCGATTGGGAAAACGACAAGCCCACGGTGGTGGCTCTGCGCGAAATCGCTGAAGATCATATTACGGTGGCTATTCTTGATGAGACGCCAGAAGATGAAGCAGCCATAGATCTGGCAAATTTAGATGCGTTACAGGCTGAAACAGCGGCAGCTACTGCGCCTCCCGGCCCTGATAAGGCTTAATCCTTCACTCGCTGCCGGTTTCTGTTGTCCGGTTGGCAGTTTATAGCCTATGATCTTATTCAGTGATTGTTGTCTGAGTAGATTAATTATATGGCACCCTCTGTTTTTGATCCTTTACCTTCCCAGGAACGCTTTTTAATAAGTGATCTTTGTGCTTTGCTCGAAACGTATTTGCCCGGCAAGCAGGTGCGCGAGGTTTACCGTGCCTATTTATTTAGTGCAGAAGCCCACGATGGTCAACATCGAAAATCAGGCGAGCCGTATGTTTATCACCCCATAGAGGTCGCCCGTATTTTGGCGGGGTTGAAGGTTGATTACCTGAGTATTTCTGCTGCGATTCTTCACGATGTTGTGGAAGATACGCCAATTTTGCTGGATACAATAAAAGCAGAGTTTGGGGAAGAGGTCGCCGGGTTAGTTGATGGGGTCAGCAAGCTGACACAAATAAAATTTGAGACCCGTGAAGAAGCCCAGGCCGAGAATTTTTGTAAAATGTTGTTGGCTATGGTGAAAGATATTCGGGTTATCACTGTTAAGTTGGCTGATCGCTTGCACAATATGCGAACACTGGGTGTCATGGAGCCAGAGAAGCAGCGCCGAATAGCGCGCGAGACGCTTGATATTTATGCCCCTATTGCTAACCGGCTGGGTATGAACAAAATTCGAATCGAGCTGGAAGAACTGGGGTTTTCTGCCTATTATCCGTTGCGCTATCGTGTATTAAAAGAAGCCGTTAGCAGCGCCAGTGGAAACAGTAAAACGGTATTGAAACGCATTGAGGGTAATATTGCTCAGCGACTTGAGCAGGAGTCCTTTACCTTTCGCTTGCGGAGTCGGGAAAAATATTTATACAGCCTGTATCGAAAAATCCGCGATCGTGTCGGCTCTTTCGCAGAGGTGAATGATGTGTATGCCTTTCGCGTT
The DNA here is from genome assembly GCA_036478835.1 of Gammaproteobacteria bacterium. Lineage (GTDB taxonomy): Bacteria > Pseudomonadota > Gammaproteobacteria > DSM-19610 > DSM-19610 > JAZGER01. Next base: position 2,012 of record JAZGER010000037.1, read on the forward strand.
ATTGTTGAGGATGTGGATACCTGCTATCGCGTGTTGGGTGCACTGCACAATCTGTATAAGCCGGTGCCTGGAAAATTCAAAGACTATATTGCAATCCCGAAATCGAACGGCTATCAATCGTTGCACACGGTTTTGTTCGGCCCGCACGCTGTTCCGCTAGAGGTACAAATACGTACGGAAGATATGGATCAAGTCGCAGAATCAGGTATAGCGGCACACTGGTCTTATAAAAATGGCGTTGAAAAAAATCAGTCGCAGACACGTGCTCGTGCATGGCTACGCGCCCTGCTGGAAATACAGCAAAATGCGGGTGATTCACAGGAGTTCCTGGAAAATGTCAAGATTGATCTGTTCCCGGATGAGGTCTATGTATTTACGCCTGCAGGCAGAATCATGGAGCTCCCGCGAGGAGCAACCGCTGTTGATTTTGCCTATGCGGTACACTCTGACATAGGCAATACCTGTATTGCTGCAAAAGTAGATCGCCGCCTTGCCCCTTTGCGTACGCCGCTACTGAATGGACAAACAGTTGAAGTGGTTACGGCGCACGGTGCGCACCCGAATCCTGCCTGGTTGAATTTTGTGACGACGGCGAAAGCCCGCTCAAATATTCGTCACTATCTCAAAAATTTGAAACAGGACGAAGCCGTCGCTCTGGGCGAACGGATGCTTGATCGAGCACTGCACAATTATGAGCTTTCTCTGGCAGACATCGATGTCGAACCTCTGCAGGAGATGCTGGATGAGTGCGGGTTTGAATCTCCCTATCAGCTCTACGCAGATATTGGTCTGGGTAATCGTATGGCGACGCTGGTTGCCCGGCGCCTGGTTCCACTGCAGCCAGAATCTTCGCCATCTTCAATCGATAAAAACAATCCGTTATTTATACGTGGCACAGAAGGGATGGTGGTCCATTTTGGGCGCTGTTGCTGGCCCATACCCGATGACAGTATTGTTGGTTTTATCAGCGCTGGACGCGGTCTGGTTATCCACCGTGAAGGCTGTAATAATATTAGCGACATTCGCGACCGTCCTGATAAATGGATTGATGTTGAATGGGAGCCGGAAATCGATGATGAATTCCCTGTAGAGTTGCATGTCGATGTCTCTAATCGTAGAGGTGTTCTGGCATCCATCGCGTCTACTATTGCAAGTGCAGATTCAAATATAGAAAACGTTTCCATTGATGAGCGAGAGGGCCTGGATTCGCGACTTAATTTTACCGTTGCCGTGAGGCATAGAAAGCATCTTGCAGACGTTATTCGCTGTATTAGCCAAACTGAGTCAGTCATAAAAGTTTGCCGTAGTAAACACAAAACCTAATCAGGAAGGACCATGCAAAAAGAAATTATCAGTACGAAGGATGCACCACAGGCCATCGGCACGTATTCGCAGGCAGTGAAAGTGAGTGGGACGGTTTATTTATCTGGGCAAATTCCGCTGGTGCCTGAGACCATGGAAATGGTTGAGGGTGATATTGCAGAGCAAATCCGGCGCGTTTTTGATAATCTGACGGCGGTCGCAACGGCAGCCGGTGGATCACTTGCTGATATTGTTAAGTTAAATATATTTTTAACCGATTTGTCGAATTTCCCGATCGTCAATGAAATAATGGCGCAATATTTTCAGCAGCCCTACCCGGCACGTGCGGCGGTGGGTGTCGCCTCATTGCCCAAAGATTCACAGGTTGAAATGGATGCAGTGATGCAGTTGGGCTAACCGGGGTTTGCCTTTTGACTTTAACTGAGCCGGTCACCTCCCTGAAGGGGGTAGGCCCACGTATCGCAGACCGTCTGCAGGCGCTGGATATACGGTCAGTGCAGGATTTACTGTTTCATTTGCCGCGCCGCTATGAAGACCGAACACGAATAACGGCCATTGGTTCCCTGCACCCAGGGCAGCACGCAGTTATTGATGCCGAAGTCGAGCTGGCCGATATTAAATATGGTCGACGGCGTAGCCTGTTGGTCCGCGTGAGTGACGGGACGGGTTTTCTTACGGTGCGATTATTTCATTTCAGCAATAGTCAGTTGAGCGCTTTTTCACGTGGCAGTCGTTTTCGATTTTTTGGCGAAGTGCGACAGGGGTCTGCTACCTGTGAGATGGTTCACCCTGAGTATGATTTGCTGTTAGTGGACGAACCCGCTGAACTGGAAGACCGATTGACACCCGTATACCCGGCAACGGAAGGCGTCAGTCAGCTGTTGCTTCGGCGCTATTCCGATCAGGCCTTAGCACAGCTGGATACGACTAATTTACCCGAGTTAATACCCGAGTCCTTGTTGAGTGACTGGACGTTCCCCGGTTTATCAGATGCTGTTCGGTTCGTTCACCGTCCACCGGTGGGAGAAGATTTTGCTGAGTTGGAGGCCGGTCATCACCCGGCACAGCAACGCCTGGCGTTTGAAGAATTACTGGCTCACCATCTGAGTTTGAAAGTGGTGAGAAACCGATCGAAAGATAAACAGGCGCCAGTACTTCCTGAGGACTGCCGATTATGCAGGCAGTTTGAAACAGCCTTGCCTTTCAAATTAACCAATGCTCAGGCAAGAGTGGTGAAAGAAATCGCAGCAGATCTGGCGCATGGGCATCCGATGATGCGCCTGATACAGGGAGACGTAGGCTCTGGGAAAACGGTGGTTGCGGCGTTGGCGGCATTGCAGACCGTGGCAAATGATTATCAGGTCGCTATCATGGCGCCTACCGAACTACTTGCAGAGCAGCATTACCAGAATTTTCAAAGTTGGCTGGAGCCGCTGGGGCTTCATGTCGGCTGGTTGTCAGGTAAAGTCAAAGGCAAGGCTCGTGTTGCTTGCCTTACAGGAGTGAGCGAAGGAACGGCGCAGGTTGTTATTGGCACACACGCACTGTTTCAGGAAGACGTGGTTTTTCATCGTCTGGGGCTTATTATTATTGATGAACAGCATCGGTTTGGTGTACACCAAAGGCTGGCATTGCGTGATAAAGGGGCAGAAAATCAATGGGTTCCACACCAGTTAATTATGACGGCAACACCGATACCCCGGACGTTAGCAATGACGTTCTATGCGGACCTTGATCATTCGATTATCGATGAACTGCCGCCAGGCAGAACACCGGTTCAAACCGTTGCTGTTGTGGATAGTCGTCGTGATGAAGTGATTCAGAGAGTAAAACATGCCTGTGCAGAGGGTAGCCAGACATACTGGGTGTGCGCGCTGATTGAGCAATCGGATGTGTTGCAGTGCCAGGCGGCGGAAGATGTCGCCGTCATGCTGACGCAGGGACTCCCTGAACTGACTGTAGGTCTTGTCCACGGGCGTATGAAAGCAAAAGAAAAAAGCGCGATTATGGCTGATTTCAAGGCGGGTGGTATTGATCTGCTGGTTGCGACTACGGTGATAGAAGTCGGTGTTGATGTACCGAATGCGAGTTTGATGATTATCGAAAATGCCGAAAGGCTTGGTCTGGCGCAATTGCATCAGTTGCGTGGCCGTGTAGGTCGAGGGAGTAAGCAGAGCAGCTGTGTGCTTATGTATCAGGGGCCATTATCAGTGATCGCCAGAAAACGTCTGGATGTGATGCGTAATACTAACGACGGTTTTGAAGTGGCGCGCGAAGATCTTGAGCTGCGTGGCCCCGGAGAGGTTTTAGGTACGCGGCAAACGGGCGATATTCAGTTCAAAATTGCTGACCTGACCCGCGATAGCGGGATGCTGGATGATGTGGAAAGAGTCGCTACGTGTTTACTGGTGGATTATCCTCAGCATATATCACCGCTGATTCAACGTTGGTTAGGCACGGCAGACCGGTATGGTCATGTCTGATTTGTATGCGATAATCCGCAACCCATGATTCCACAGACAATCCAATCTGTTCGCTGGTTACCAGAAACGCACTACTTATATGGACAGTTGCCCGTTGAGCTTGCCGGATGGTTACGCGATAAAGCCTCGCTTACTGACCGTATTCGATCCTGTTGTACGGGTGCGTTCTCGGTACAGGTATTAGAGCAGGGCTGGGCGTGTCCCCGACTGCATGAGTCCAGAGTTCTGACAACTAAGCACGGCGAGCGAGCGCTTGTCAGGCAGGTGCATTTGTTGTGTGATGATCAGCCGTGGGTTTTTGCCAGAACAGTTATCCCTGTTCGTACGCTCGAAGGGCCGCAGCGACAATTAGGCTGCATTGGAAACAAACCACTGGGAGCGTACCTTTTTTCCGACCCCTCAATGAAACGCGGGCCTGTTGAGATTGCACAGCATTTTCCAGGTAATCCTGATTACGAAATGGCTGCCAGTGTGTTGAAAAATAAGCCCAGTAGCCTCTGGGGCAGACGTTCTGTTTTTCGTGTTGGAAAGAAGCCGTTACTGGTGAGTGAGCTGTTTTTATCGGTGCCGTCTGTAGGTGCTAGCAGGTATTTTTCGTGAAACAGAAGTTGCTTCAATATATCTATCTTATGCGATTGCACAAACCCATTGGTATTTTGTTATTACTCTGGCCGACCTTATGGGCACTCTGGATTGCCAGCGAAGGGAAGCCTGATATTGGGGTGCTGGTGGTCTTTGTCGCCGGTGTTGTTTTAATGCGCTCTGCAGGCTGTGTGATCAATGATTACGCCGATCGAAAAATTGACCCTCATATTGCGCGTACCCGTCTGCGCCCAGTTGCGTCAGGTAAAATTAAGCCTGCGAATGCTCTGATTTTGTTTGTGAGTTTATGTCTGTTGGCATTTGCACTGGTTCTGACAATGAACCGTTTAACCGTTTATCTCTCTCTGATTGGGGCGTTACTCGCCGGGGTATACCCGTTTATGAAACGCTATACGCATTTACCACAAGTGTTTCTTGGCGTTGCTTTTGGTTGGGCAGTGCCGATGGTGTTCGCTGCTCAAACCGGTGAAGTGCCACAAATTGCCTGGTTGATTTTTATCGCAACTGTTTTGTGGGCAACGGCGTATGACACCATGTACGGAATGGCTGATCGGGATGAAGACTTGAAAATAGGCGTGAAGTCAACGGCTATCCTGTTTGGAAAAGCAGATTTGTTTGTGATTAGCATTATTCAGATTTTATTGTTTGTAACATTGTTTTTTATTGGCCGAAGCGCTGGTTTTACAGGTTACTATTATCTGGGTTTGCTGCTTGCCGCTGGGCTGGCTATTTACCAGCAATTTTTATTGCGTGATCGTGAGCCTGAATATTGTCTACAGGCATTTTTGAATAACAACTGGCTAGGCCTTGCAATTTTTGCGGGGATAATTCTTGAGTATATGAGTGTTCCGGGGCTGTATTCCCTTTAGCCAGTAGACTATTATATACGCTGTAATTTCGCTGGCAGAATGCCGCACTAAAATACACTCAAAGGTGATTAGAATGAAACGTTTCCTCCTTTTTATCGGTCTGGTAATACTGGCTTTTCTGGCATTTTTCTGCGCGCGAGGCCAGGCACCTGGCATACAGTCGGATATCGCTAATCGAACGATGACGTCTCTTTCTGCACAGGGGCTTGACTGGGCAAATGTGAAAGCGGATGGACAAAATATTACATTAACCGGGTTAGCGCCCACACAATCGGCTAAGGCAATGGCTGGAATGATCGCCAGT
>JAZGER010000038.1:0-5179 GCA_036478835.1 Gammaproteobacteria bacterium
TTTCGAGGCTCGTCCATGACCATAATCAAGCAGGAAGACCTGATTAGTTCGGTCCAGAATGCGCTGCAATACATCTCTTTCTACCATTCACCCGATTTTATTCAGGCCATGCACCAGGCCTACCAGCACGAACAATCGGTAGCCGCCAAGGATGCCATTGCACAAATTCTGGTTAATTCCCGGCTTTGTGCCGAGGGGCATCGGCCCATTTGTCAGGACACCGGTATTGTCACCGTATTTCTGGAAATCGGCATGGAAGTTCGTTGGGAAGCAAAACTGGATCTGGAAAGTATGGTTAACGAAGGCGTAAGCCGCGCCTGGAAAGACGCTGCCAATCCATTGCGTGCATCGATCGTTGCTGATCCGGACGGTGCCCGCAGCAACACCGGTGATAACACCCCCGCCATCATTCATACGAGGCTGGTATCCGGGGACAAAGTTTCAATCACAGTTGCAGCAAAAGGCGGTGGCTCCGAAAATAAATCACGCTTCGCCATCCTCAACCCCAGCGATGATCTGGTAGCCTGGGTTGTCGACCAGGTGCCGACCATGGGTGCTGGCTGGTGTCCTCCCGGCATTCTGGGTGTAGGTATTGGTGGCACATCAGAAAAAGCCATGCTGCTTGCCAAACAGTCGCTGATGGCGCCCATTGATATACAGGCCTTACAGGCACGTGGCCCTGCTAACCGGGCCGAAGAACTGCGCCTGGAAATCTTTGCCAAAGTTAATGCGCTAGGTATCGGTGCACAGGGGCTAGGCGGCCTGACCACGGTACTCGATGTCAAGGTGCTTGATTACCCGACCCACGCCGCTTCCAAACCAGTTGCGATCGTTCCCAACTGTGCGGCCACCCGCCACATTCATTTTGTACTGGATGGTACTGGACCAGTCTATCCGGAACCCCCGCCTCAGGACAGTTGGCCAGAGATTGAATGGGGCGCAAGCCCGGATGCGCGTCACGTCAATCTGGATACACTGGATAAACAAGCTATTCAGGATTGGCAGCCCGGCGAAACCATCCTGTTGAGCGGCAAGCTGCTAACTGGCCGTGATACTGCCCATAAACGTATCACTGAAACCATCAACAACGGTGAGCCACTGCCTGAAGGCCTGGATTTCCATAACCGGTTTATCTACTACGTTGGCCCTGTTGATCCGGTTGGTAACGAAGCCGTCGGGCCGGCCGGGCCAACCACAGCAACCCGGATGGATAAATTCACCGATACCATGCTTGAGAAAACCGGCCTGATCGGCATGATCGGTAAAGCGGAACGTGGCCCGGCTGCTATCGCCTCGATTAAACAACATGGTGTTGTGTACCTCATTGCCACTGGCGGGGCAGCCTATCTGGTCTCCAAGGCCATTCACAGCGCTCGTGTGGTTGCCTATCCCGAAATGGGCATGGAAGCGGTCTACGAGTTCGAAGTGCGTGATATGCCGGTGACTGTCGCTGTCGACAGCCGGGGACAATCCATACACAGCAGCGGCCCAGCCAAATGGCGCAGCAAGATTGCTGACATTCCTATCGAAGTGAACTGAGTCACATAGCGTCCAGTTTCTAACCCTGTGGACGCTAACCTGTGCTGACCCAAACATTCGATAAGGGGATCACCCCCTCAAAGATAATTTTTATATAAATGAGTACGTTACAACTGACAATTCCGACGCAACTGGAAGATGCGTCTGACGCGGGCAAAGCCAAGCCCCGGGAAGTTGCACAGTGGCTGGAAAATTTACCTTTCCTGGACCTACAGCGCACCGCGCCTGCCATCCACCAACAACTAAAGCTATTCAACCGAATGGCCTTCTCACCCAGCCATCGCTTACAGATTCTGGATGCCTTCAGGCAGGCCTATACACGGCTGCGAACCTCGACATCCAAGACCAATCAGGCATTGAACTTCAGCCTGGAAACGCTGTGTAAAAAACTCTGTCAGGATTTAGCCTTCGGCTACAAGATCGCGATCAATGACCTGTTGAATAAAAAACTGGTCATCGGTCAGAAAAAACAACTCGCCCATGCAATCGGAGGTGCCCTGGATTGCCTGAGCCACCATGTCACTTATTTCTTTGCAGACTATTATCAAACCCCACGCGCATTATGGGCAGAAGCTGTCTTGTTATTTCGCTATGCACAGGAAAAAGGCATTGAACAGCATGCGTTCAAAACCATTGATAATGAATCAGCTACCCTGCAACAAATATTTACCGGCATGGCACTGTTGCAATTATCAGACCCCTACCAGTTACAACCCGGCGTGGTCTGGAAACTGCGCAGTTATCTTGATCACCACAGCGACAAAGTACCGCTGTTTGATTCATCTGCCCTGGATCTCTCTAATCAGCCGAAACTGATTATTGATAACAACAATGACATCAAAACCCATATCCTGTTAGCTGGCATTTCAAAAATAACCGAGCAAATACATCAAGATCTTGATTTACTGGCCCAACCCAAGAAACCAGTCATAGCCGGTTTCGCCAATGACACCGGCACCTATCATATTAGCCACACATTAAAACGTGTGCTTGCAAGCTGGGATCGTTTAATAGAACAAAAATCCAGCCAAACTGCTCTGTTAGAACGGAGTAATAGAAAAACCGAACGTAAGCCGGTACATCAACATCTCGAGTTGGCTGCCAGCGTAAATTCTATCTGGTATATGCTGAACAACCAGCGCGCGTTTGATCCCCAGCTGTATGATCAAAAACATGATCACGAAATTGATCTGGGTAATATCCAGGACGACAACATAGAAAGACAAGCAGCTGAACATAAAATCGCCACCTGCTCATCGATCAACCGTAGCAACGGCGGTGTCGCTTTACATGTCGAGCTTGAAGAAGGCATGAGTTTACATGTCGGCCAGTTGGTTGCATTGCATCGTCCCGATGCCAGTTCTGGAAGCGCGACCTGGATTGTCGCTACCTGCCGCTGGTTGATGGAACGGCGTGCCAACAATGTAGATATTGGACTGCAATATCTAGCCAGGAATGCCCGACCTATTGCGATCCGCAGCAGGATCGGCGGCGTATCAAGAGTGGGTGTAATGCCCGCTTTCGCCGTCACCCAAAACCATCATGAAGCCCTGATTACCTCAGCTGGTATCTTTCGCCCTAATGCATTGTTGGATATTTATGAACAGGGCCGAAAACAACCTGTTCGCTGTGACCAGTTACTGGAAGCCAGTTTCGGATTTGAACGCTTCACTTACCAGAAAGTGGAATCAGACTGAAGGCTATATGAAGCCATAAGCAAAAAGCGGGCGCTCACAGTAACTTTGCTAAATGACCGATATTTCATTATTCTCATCTCATTATAAAACAGCTATCGCAATCATTGCATTTCAAAAGAAGCGCCAGGGCGCAGGGCTTCTTTTTTCCAACTCATCGGATCCGCCCCCATTTTCATCCCTAGCTTGACCAGCCTTTTCATTAATTTGGCATCAAACATTACATCGGAATCAGCGATAGGAAAATCTTGTGGAATAGCAACGTACCTCATCTGCGCGTCAAATTCAGGATGTTGATTAACAAGGTTAACAAAAGTATCAGCATCCTGAATACTCTGAAGTGTTGAAGCTCGCAGAAGAGTGTTCAGACTACGTGCAGCTATCGATGTCCATCTTGATCGAACAACTTTAGTGTCTGTCAGTAATTTTTGATTAACAATAATCCACATTCGAATTTTTATCGGTTCCTTCGGATTAGCAATATTTAAAGTCGTTTTTTCAGAACTATACGCCCAACTACGATTATCCATTCCGCCAACCATTTGCATGGTCGCACCACCATCTACATACAGCAGATCATCAATTATTGTTGGCGGAAACACTCCGGGTATTGCTGTAGAAGCAGATAATATGGTTACTATTTTGTCTGTTGCTTCTTCAGTAGACTCATCAGATGCAATCTGAGCCATATCCCACACGCGTAACATGCCATAATCCATATTGGTTGCGCCGACCAGTAACTGCCGATTTTCAGTAGCACCTTCTTTTATACGTTCGACCATATTTTCAGTAATGACTGACTGAATAGTTTCATGCAACTTCGAAACATCATATAAAGAAATATTGCCAGGCAAATATGGAATAATACCTCGCTTTCTAACCCAATCAGATCCGGGATTTTCGTATAGCGTAATAATATCGTCGTATGCCTCTTCAGTACCGATGAATGCAAAAGGCGCAATTAACGAACCGGTACTAATGCCGCTTATAGAATCAAACTGAGGTCGTTTATCGTTCGCTTCATTTACCTCACCCCAGCCTTTAAGAAAACCAGCACCAAAGGCACCAAAAGCTCCTCCACCAGAGAGTACAAGTATGTCAAAACTTTGTGGTTCATTATCGTTTGTTAATTGAGCGTTTTTAAATTCATGCGCTATGCGTGCTACTGTTTTGTTAGAAAACTTTTCTATGTCTGATTGATATGAACGAATAAATTCCTGTCGTCCGTCAACAAGTTCCTGCTCAGTGATTGACCTTAGAGGGGGTGTTTGACAAGCTGATAAAGATATCAAAATGACAGCTAACAAAATAATGTTTGAGCATTTAGATGTATAATATTTGTTCAAATTAAAGTTTCTTCGCCTCACTATCTGGTTTGTTAATATGCTACGCATATTTTTCCAGGTTGTCTCTAATTTTAGAAATAATCTGCTAACCCAGGAAAAACTGGATGACAAAAGCATTAGTAAGATCAACAAAAAATGCCCCAACCAGGGGTAGAATAATAAATGCGGTTGGAGCGGAACCATGCGATTTCGTGACAGCGGTCATATTGGCAATTGCGGTTGGTGTTGCGCCAAGCAAAACACCTGTGAAGCCAGCACTTAGAACAACTGATTGATAGTTGCTTCCCATCAGCCTGAAGAAAACAAACACAATAAAAAGGGTGGCAACAAGCGCCTGCATTCCCAGAAGAATCACCAATGGCCCCGCAAGACTTGCAACCGCCCATAGCTGCATTCCCATCAATGACATGGCAATAAACAGCCCAAGGGAAAACTCAGAAAACATCGCAAGAGAAGGCGTATGCGCAGGCCAGCTCAATTTTTTGAATATCAATGGGATCGTGTTTGACATTAAAATACCAACAAACAGGCACGTAACAAACAGCGGCAATCGTATGCCTATTTCAGTCACGACCTCATTCAGTATATAGCCTAATATTA
>JAZGER010000039.1:0-14287 GCA_036478835.1 Gammaproteobacteria bacterium
TTAAAGGCTTCACCATTGAGCCAATCTGGTCAGTCACTAGTAAAGTCCAGGTTTCTTTTGCCTACACGCATGAAAAGCGTGATTTTCGGGGAATCAGCAATCTGGATGTAGGGATAGAGTCATCCACACGGAAGAATACGCGGGATAATTATCGGTTAGGCGTCAACTACCAGCCTCGACGCTATATGGATATTGACATGTACTATGGTGGAGGAGAGCGTGATTCTACAGATAATCTGCGTGACTTTGACTACAATAGCTTTGGTGCCAATCTGACGTTTAACTTCAGGTAAAAAATAAAGGAATTGAAAAATGGTACCGAGGGCCGGAATCGAACCGGCACTTCCGTGAGGAAACCGGATTTTGAATCCGGCGCGTCTACCAGTTCCGCCACCCCGGCAATGAAGAGCAGCCAGTATAAGGATTCCTGAGAACTGCGCAAGCTTATTAGCTTTTCTCTGTGTTAACATCCCGCGCCATGAATTTAAGTGATTTCGACTATGGGCTGCCAGACGATCTGATCGCTCAACATCCCAGCAACCCTCGCAGTGCAAGCCGACTTCTGGTGCCCGAATTATCGGGGCAATTTCAAAACAGTCTGATGAGGGATTTTCCTGATCTCCTTAATAGCAATGATTTGCTGGTGTTTAATGACACGCGTGTCATTCCAGCCCGGTTATACGGTCGCAAGGAAACGGGTGGGAAAATTGAAGTGCTGGTTGAGCGGATTATTGATGAGCACACGGTGCTTGCTCATTTGCGGGTGAGTAAAAAGCCGTCAAAGGGAACGCAGTTATTTTTGTCAGAAGGAGCGTTGATCGCGAGAGTAGTGGATCGACAGGAGAATTTATTCATTCTTTCTTTTGAGCATACCTCAGGCGTATTGGAGCTTCTGGAAAAATATGGTCATATCCCTTTGCCACCCTATATCGAGCGTGAGGATACACAAGGAGACTCCCAGGATTACCAGACCCTTTATGCTCGAAACCCGGGGGCAGTTGCAGCCCCTACCGCCGGCTTGCATTTTGATCAGGCTTTGCTGGATAAAATTGAGGCGAAAGGCATCAAATCAGCTTTTGTCACATTACATGTCGGGGCGGGGACGTTTCAGCCGGTGCGTGTTCAAAACCTTGATGAACATGTGATGCATGCAGAACAATTGCACGTGTCAGCCGACGTTTGTCAACAAATTATCGAGACAAAAAACAGCGGTGGTCGAGTTATTGCTGTGGGTACAACGGTTGTTCGGAGTCTGGAAACTGCTGCACTCAGCGGTGCTTTGATGCCTTTTGAAGGGGATAGCCGGCTATTTATACGACCGGGGTTCTGTTTTAACGTTATTGATGCGATGTTGACGAACTTTCATTTGCCGCAATCGACATTATTAATGTTGATCTCTGCCTTTGCCGGGTATGATCGCGTGTTCGCTGCGTATCGCTATGCGGTAGAACAGCAGTACCGTTTTTTTAGTTATGGAGATGCCATGTTTCTGGAGCCTGGCCAATGAAATTTGAATTACTCAGTCAGTCAGATGCCGGCCGCCGAGGAAGGCTCACTTTTGCCCGTGGCTCGGTAGAAACACCGGCTTTTATGCCCGTAGGTACCTACGGAACGGTTAAGGGTATGCGGCCTGAAGACATCACGGCGACGGGTGCAGAGATTATTCTTGGCAATACGTTTCACCTAATGCTGCGTCCGGGCACGGAAGTCATTTCGGCACATGGTGATTTACATGATTTCATGGGTTGGAAGGGACCGATTCTAACCGATTCCGGAGGGTTTCAGGTTTTCAGTCTGGGAGAATTAAGAAAAATCACTGAGCAGGGTGTAGAGTTCCGATCGCCCGTAAATGGTGACAAAGTCTTTCTTGGCCCGGAAGAATCCATGCAGGTTCAAAAAGCACTGGGCTCTGACATTGTGATGATATTCGATGAATGCACGCCTTATCCTGCGACCGAGCAGCAGGCGCGGGCATCCATGGAGCTTTCTCTGCGTTGGGCATCCAGAAGTCAACAGGCGCATGGCAGCAACTCTGCGGCATTGTTCGGCATTGTTCAGGGTGGCATGTACCCGGAATTGCGAACGATCTCGTTAACGGGTCTACTGGAGATGGCATTTGATGGGTATGCGATTGGCGGACTATCAGTGGGTGAACCACATGCAGAGCGGGATGAAATCCTGTCGCAACTGTTGCCTCAGATGCCGGATGATAAACCCAGGTATCTCATGGGAGTGGGTCGTCCGGAAGACATTGTTGAAGCGGTCAGGATGGGTGTCGACATGTTTGACTGTGTTATGCCGACACGGAATGCCCGAAATAGCTATATATTTACCCGACATGGCACGCTCAAATTACGCAATTCGCGTTACAGAACAGATCCAGCCCCCCTAGACAGGCAATGCAGTTGTTATACCTGTCAACACTTCAGTCGTGCCTATCTCCATCATCTGGACAAGTGTGGAGAGATGCTTGGCGGCCACTTAAACACCGTACATAATTTGCATTATTATCAGGAGTTGATGCAAGGTTTACGAGATGCGATCGAGCAGGATGCCCTTGAGGGATATATTCAGGCGTTCTATCTCGCCAGACAATCTTGAAATTAGGCGGTTTTTTCTTATCTGCGATGTTCCCAGGACTTCCTGGTATGTCATAATAGCGGGCTTGTATCTTATAGAATGACGAAGGTGACTCATCATGAGCTTCTTTATTAGTGACGCAATGGCGGCTGCCGGTACGCCGTCTGAGCCAGGTATTCTGAGTTTTCTCCCCTTGATTTTGCTATTTATTGTGTTTTATTTCTTGCTGATCAGGCCACAGTCAAAGCGTGCCAAAGAGCACAAAACGATGGTTTCCACCTTGTCAAAAGGCGATGAAGTGGTGACGAACGGAGGCTTGCTGGGAAAAATCAGTGAAGTTGGTGAGAATTTCATTCAGGTGAAGATTGCAGACAATGTCGTTGTTAAGGTGCAGAGACATGCTATTGCTTCCTTGATGCCCAAAGGCACCGTGAAAGAAAGTTAATGCTACGTCAACGCCCACTTCATATTGTTGAAATCGAATAACCATGGCTTATAAAAAGTAATGAATCATTATCCAGGCTGGAAATATCTACTCATTGCACTCGTTGTTTTTGTCGGTGCAATCTACGCGTTACCTAATCTCTATGGTGAGGATCCTGCTGTTCAGGTCGCCCTTGAAAAGGGTGACATTACCGAGAGCACTTCACAGGGACTGATTGAATCACGTCTCGGTGATGCAGGCATCGCTGTTAAGTCAGTTGAAACCGAGCAGGCACGCCTGTTATTTCGTTTTAATGACAGTGAAGATCAGTTAAAAAGTGCAGATATCATCAAGGATACTCTGGGAGAGGGCTATACCGTTGCGCTCAATCTCGCTCCAGCAACCCCCGGCTGGTTAAAAAGTATCAATGCGTCGCCGATGTTCCTCGGTCTGGATTTACGCGGCGGCGTGCATTTCCTTATGAATGTCGATATCGATGCTGCGGTTACCACAGGCTATGATCGCTATCTGGACGATACAAAACGGTTACTCCGTAAAGCAAAAATACGCTACAAACAATTGCGGAATAACAACGCATTCCTTCAAGTGGGTTTCAAGAATGCAGACGATCTAGCCAAAGGGCTGGCTATTATCGAATCAGAATTTAGCGAGCTTGATGTTACAACGACAGAAAATGATGGGAAGTTTATTCTCAAGGCGGTTATGGGCGAAGATGAGGAACGCGAAGTTAAACAGCTCGCAGTGGAACAAAATATTACCACCCTCAGAAATCGTGTGAACGAACTGGGTGTTGTTGAACCGATTATACAACGCCAGGGGACCAATCGGATTGTCGTCCAGTTGCCTGGTGTACAGGATACCGCTGAAGCCAAGCGGATACTCGGTGCAACCGCTACTCTGGTCTATCGAGCAGTCGATGTCGAACATGATGTTAACGATGCCATTGCCGGGCGGATTCCTGCTGGAGCACGCTTGTACAAACACCGAGATGGTCGTTCTATCCTGCTCAAAAATAAGGTGATTGCCACAGGTGATCAAATAGTCAATGCACGGTCAGGGTTTGATAACGAGAGTGGCAGCCCACAGGTGTCTGTCACCCTGGACGGTAAGGGTGCCAAAAGCATGCTTGAATTCACCAAGAAGAGTGTTGGAAAGCCGATGGCTGTTGTGTTTATTGAAAACCGTTCAATAACTCGAAAGGTAGATGGTAAAGAAGAGATTGTTACGCGTAAAGTAGAGGAAGTCATCAGTGTGGCGACTATCCGCGGTGTTTTTGGTAAACAGTTCCAGACGACGGGTCTGGATAGCCCCAAGGAAGCACATAACCTGGCATTATTGTTACGTTCAGGAGCATTGGCTGCGCCGATGCGAATCGTTGAAGAGCGCACCGTTGGACCTTCTTTAGGTAAGGATAACATTGAGCAGGGATACCGATCAGTGCTTATCGGTTTCTGTCTGGTGCTGGTTTTTATGGCCCTGTATTATAAGGTGTTTGGGCTGGTTGCAGATATTGCACTGGCGTTAAATTTAATACTCATTGTGGCATTGTTGTCTATGTTGCAGGCAACATTAACTCTGCCAGGCATCGCGGGTGTCGTATTAACTGTGGGTATGGCCGTTGATGCGAACGTGCTAATTTTTGAGCGAATACGCGAAGAAATCCGGAATGGAAATAGTCCACAAGCTAGCATACATGCTGGCTACGAGAAGGCATTCTCGACCATCTTCGATGCAAATATCACCACGCTGATAGCAGCTATTGTGCTGTTTAGTTTTGGGACGGGTCCGATCAAAGGATTCGCCGTGACTTTATCACTCGGCATTATAACCTCTATGTTTACCGCTATTTTGGGTACACGAGCCGTGATTAACCTGATATACGGCGGGCGACGTCTTGAGAAATTACCCATCTAGTTTCGAGTGAAGGATAGAATAGACATGAAAGATAGCATTGAATTTACAGGCATAGACTTTATGGGTAAACGCAAGTTTGCACTTGCGCTATCTGCGATTATGATTCTTGTTTCGCTGGGCTCGTTAATAACTCGTGGCCTTGAATTTGGCATTGATTTTACTGGTGGAACCCTGATTGAAGTTGGCTACAGTGAAGCAGCAGACCTGGGTGGTATCAGGAAAACATTGAGCGAAGCGGGCTTTTCTGAAGCACAGGTTCAGCATTTTGGTTCATCACGTGATGTTTTAATCCGGGTCGCACCACGAGAGAATGAGGCGAATGCGCAGATTAGCGAACGTATCCTAAAAACGCTACGGGCACAGGTCGCAGATGTTGATATGCGCCGCGTAGAATTTGTTGGTCCACAAGTTGGAGAAGAGTTAATAGAAAAAGGTGGGCTGGCCATGTTGTATGCCATTGTCGGCATTCTTATCTATGTTTCTCTACGCTTCCAGTGGCGCTTTTCTGTGGGTTCGGTGGTCGCGCTGGTACATGATGTAATTATCACACTTGGGGTGTTTTCACTGTTTCGAGTGGAGTTTGACTTGACCGTGCTGGCTGCAATTCTGGCAGTGGTTGGTTACTCTTTGAATGATACGATTGTTGTCTTCGACCGTATTCGAGAAAATTTCCGTAAAATCAGGAAAGGTTCTTCTGAGATGGTGATGAATGTTTCCATTAATCAAACAATTTCCAGAACCATCATAACGTCATTAACGACAATTCTTGTGCTGCTCGCACTTTATTTCCTCGGTGGGAAGATAATTCACTCATTTGCTTTGGCACTATTGATTGGTGTGGTCGTCGGAACCTATTCTTCTATATTTATTGCGAGTGTCACAACATTGACCTTAGGCATCAGCAAAGCAGACTTAATGCCGGTAGAGAAAGAAGGCGCAGAGTTAGACGAGTCTCCCTGATAGGTGAGGGTTTGCTCTGTTATTGTTGAGTAGCTAGTTTTTCGCTTTTTTTACTTCGTCGAATGGGTCAGAATCATCGACAGAAAAGGGTTTGCAAAGAGGTGGATTTTTCTTCGCGCCGCATTTTTCAGCGTCTGCGCCACGTATTGTTAACGCGGCCCAAACGCCAGCGATTGCCCAGAGTGCGAAACCAAGGGCAATCGTATTCCAGCTAGGCCCCATCAAATTGGCAGGGCCACCCAGAAAACCATAGATAATGCTCACGACGCCTGCTAGCCAGAAAACGGCTATGGGTGCGGCACAACAACTTGCGCAACCATATTTACAGACGGCAATGGGGGGGGTGACCGAGGTCAATAGAATCTGTTTCATTTAGCCGGCCTCTTTTCTAATTATTCCTCTCACGTATATGTATACCATAATTAACGGTGGGAGTGAAAAGCTTGTTCAAGGCGTATCTGGCTCAGAAAGCAGTTATTACCCCTTTCAGCCGGCTTTTTCAGTAGGGGGTTTATTGTTGCTACATGATGGAAAAGGAATAATAGTTGCTCCTGGAAAATAGCGACTGGAAACATCTGGTTTTTTTAAATATTGTTGCCCCGAGTTTTTTTCATTCATCGTGCCATTGACATCCTGAATAATTAAATCGAGCGCTTTGTCACTTATTTTCATCGTTCGTTTACATCCCAAAAGAGTGTTGCAACTTGTTATTTGATGAGGCTAACGGCGTCAGGGTATAAGGCTGAATCAGCGAATTTCATCGCTGTGTGTTGGGTCTCAGTTTTAAAAAATAATGTCAATATTACATCAGTGATTCGGGTATATGGGGGCGAATTTCTTTGAGTATCTGAGGGAAAAGTTTTGGGGTGCCAGCAACGATATTGCCTGATTCAAGGAAATCATGGCCACCCGTTAAATCACCTACCAGTCCACCGGCTTCACGAATGATTAATACACCTGCAGCCATATCCCAGATGCTTAATCCCAGCTCCCAGAAACCGTCTAATCTCCCGGCAGCCACATAGGATAGATCCAGCGCGGCTGAGCCTGGACGGCGGATACCTGCTGCATCTTTTGCCAGGGCTTTAAACATTGTCAAATAAGCATCCATGTGTGTCTGATCTTTATAGGGGAATCCTGTCCCCAGCAGAGAGCCCATCAGACTGCGCTGTTGGGTGACTCTGATTCGACGGTCATCAAGGTAAGCCCCACCGCCTCGGCTTGCAGTGAATAATTCCTGGCGCAGAGGGTCGTATACTACAGCCTGCTCAAGCCGACCTTTTAGGCGCAGCGCAATTGACACTGAAAATTGGGGGAAACCATGTAAAAAATTGGTCGTTCCATCCAGAGGGTCAATGATCCACTCAAACTCGTTACCCTCATGATGGCCGCTTTCTTCAGCAAGAATAGCGTGATCAGGGTAGGCTTTTTTGAGTATATAGATAATTTCCTGTTCAGCTTTTTTGTCAACTTCGGTCACGAAATCATTACGATCTTTGTGATCAATCTTGAGCTGGTCGACGCGATCGAGGCTACGGACAATAATATCCCCGGCATTTCGAGCGGCTCGTATAGCAATGTTGAGCATTGGGTTCATGCTAGTTTCCTGAGTAATGAATGGTCGGCATTGTAACGTGACTGGGTCTTCGATTACAGGTGCCTTGCCATGCCCAGGTGGGTGTTATGTCCTGTGCAGAGATAAGCAAGGGTTTTGTCGTGTCTGATTATTGAAAACCCCTGTTTTTTGAGATCTTACAGAATTTAAAAAATAAGAGGCTAGCATTGCCAGGCATTCTGGCGGTTAGAACATGAATCAACCGGAAGCGTACCCAGTAGCGATAGCTTGACCCATTTTAACCGGCGAATCAGTCGAGAGAGAAGGTGCCCAAACAACACGATTTTTCTCAAACAGGGCGATAATAGTAGACCCCATGTTGAAGCGACCCAGCTCCTCACCTTTTTTCAGAACAATGGAAGACTGCCGGTAATCTGTTCGAACACAATCGGTCTGATGTGGCGGAGTAACCAGACCGGCCCATACTGTCTCGATAGCTGAAACGAAAATAGCCCCAACCAGGACCAGTGCCATTTTTCCATGCTCTGTTTCGAACAGGGCAACCAGTCGCTCGTTTCGTGCAAACAGGCCGGGGATAGTGCGAGTCGTATGTGGCGCGACACTGAACAGGCGTCCGGGGATATAAATTGTCTCAATCAATGTGCCGTCACAGGGCATGTGTAAACGGTGATAATCACGCGGCGACAGATAGATCGTCGTGAAGGAACCCTCATCGAAAGGCGCTGCTATAGAACCCACGCCCCCCAATAATGCCTGAGTCGTGAAGGTTTTTCCCTTTGCCTGCAGTAAGGTACCCGCGTCAATATTCCCTATCTGGCTTACCCGGCCATCAGCTGGGCTGACGAGTACATTTGACTGGGCGTCTATCGGTCTGACTTCTGAGCGAAGCTCGCGTGTGAAAAAAGCATTAAAATTTTCGAATTCATCAGCACGCTGTTTTTTGGCATCACTCCAGTTGATATCAAATACGTTGCTAAACTGATTAATGGCCCAGTTTTTAAACCAGGGAAGTCGGATACGTGTTAGCGCCATCATCCCGCGTGACAGAGCATGGTGAGGTAAAATATAAAGCGGTAAAGATTTTATCCAGTCGTTAATAGAAGGCTTTCCTGATGTTTGCATTCAGGGCATATCCGACGCTTTTTTTACGGATGTTTCTATCATCAGGCAATCGCCATTGCGAAAATGCAAAATAAAATAAGCCGCATTACCTGCTCTCATAGGGATGCTGGGAGCCGGCATCATCAAGTGGAAGCTACCCGGCTTAAGTTCAATTTTACCATGAGCGGGAATGCTGAGAGAGTCCTGATGGAGCATGGTTGCCATGCCATTGACTACAGCGCTTCGATGCAGCATGACAGGTGAAAAATTCATGCTTTCAACCCACTCCAGTACCCGTGTCCTGTTTCCAGTATTTGTGATCGTCATATAAGCCGCAAGCATGGCGGCACCGGGAGGTGCTTCCCTGACCCAGGCATCTGAGACAGTAATATCATCATTGGCAGCGCTTATTTCGCAACTAATTATTAGTGCCAGCAGGCAAAATATTGCTTGAATTTTCATAAACGACTCGCGGTAAAGAATTGCTGAATTTTACCCAGATCATGCACAATCGCATCCGCTTTGTGCGGTGCGCTAAACACAGCACGGAAATCGCCGTTAGGGTCAAACAGTATAACAACGGCACTGTGATCAACCAGATAGTTTTCTTTAGCGTCGCCACTCACTTTGGCATAAATGACACCCAGTTGTCGGGTGAGTGTTAGCAATTCATCGGGGCTGCCAGTAATGCCGATAAATTGATCATTGAAATAACGGACATAATCCGTCAGTTGTTGACCCTGGTCGCGTTCAGGATCGACACTAATAAAGATGACCTGTGGCTTTTCACGCTTTCCCGGTTTTTCATCCAGTTGCTTCATCACCCTGGCGAGATCCTGTAGTGTCGTTGGGCAAATATCAGGGCAGTGGGTGTAGCCAAAAAAAACAAAGCTCCACTCGCCTTTCAGATTGTCGAGAGTAAAAGGCGGGCTATCGATCTGTTCCAGCGAAAACGGCTGGATACTACGTGCAACAGGGAGCAACGTAGCCTGCATTAATTCTGGCGGAGTGACCACCGTGGGTTTGAAAAAGAAGAACCAGATGAGAGCAGCAAGAAGAACGCCGGGCAGGATCCAGAAAGCTTCGCGGGTAACAGAGGGTTGGCTTGTTTGATTCATAGTGGATATTATCCCACTTATTTCTTCGAGAGTGTAGCTGTCCGACGGGTAAAAATGACATGGGAATCAATTTAGAAGCAACAACAGAGATACAGGATTTGGTCAGCTTGCGAGATTTTGTGCGCTGGGGGGCAACCCGTTTCAGTCAGGCGAAGATTTATTTTGGCCACGGAACAGACAATGCCTTCGATGAAGCGTTAGCATTAGTTTGCCATGTGTTGGCACTACCCCCAGTGCTACCTGATGGTTATATTGATTGTCGCCTGACCCTGACTGAAAAAAAAGCGATAGCCGCTTTATTTTCAGAACGCATAGACACTCGAAAACCTGCGGCTTACCTCATTGGTCGTGCATGGTTCGCCGGGATGCCTTTTCATGTCGACGAGCGTGTTCTTATTCCACGTTCTCCGCTTGCTGAACCCATTCTGCAGGGTTTTACGCCCTGGCTTGAGTCAGAGAGAGTGGAGAGGATCCTGGATCTTTGCACTGGCAGTGGCTGTATCGCTATTGCCTGTGCCCATGCATTTGAGAATGCCAGTGTGCATGCCGCTGACCTATCCGCTGATGCCTTGCAGGTCGTGCAACAGAATATTCAGTTGCACGAGCTGGATGATTGGGTTACTCCCATTGAATCTGATTTGTTCGACAACCTGGCTGATTTTCGCTACCAGTTAATTATCTCCAATCCCCCTTATGTGTCCGCATCTGAAATGCAGGCATTACCGCAAGAATATCGTCATGAGCCATCATTGGGTCTGCAGGCAGAAGATGAAGGTCTGGAAATCGTTATCCGTATTCTGCAGCAGGCGTCTGATTATCTAGATGATGACGGCCTGCTGGTCGTGGAAGTTGGCAATAGTCAGGAAGCGTTGGAAGAGCGCTTCCCGGATGTTCCCTTTGTCTGGCTGGATTTTGAAAATGGCGGGCACGGTGTTTTTCTACTTGAGGCGGCCCAGGTAAAACACTATAGGCCCGCATTTTTAGCCGTGACAGAATAGAGCAGAGCAATATCATTAGAGGTGCTCTATCGACGAATTAAAGCGGTCCGGGGTTATGGTTAGACGTAGACGATCTTTAAACCGCTAAATTCTGAGGGCGGTTGCCCGATAACCCCATGTAAGGGTAATCGAATAATAAGGAAAATTATGTCTAAGGATAGATCTGCCGTCAACGCATTGGATCAGGCGTTCCTGTCTATTTTTGACGATATGCTGTCAAATATTGTTCGGGTCAGTGAAGACGCCGCGAATGAAATCCTCGATATGTCGTCTTCTATCTCCTCAGAGTCTACTCAATCGACACTGCATTCTTTTCAGGCGCTCTATCAGTCTGATCATCAGATGAATCAAATAAAATACCAGTATAACTGTGAAATTGATGACCTGATTGAACAGGTCAATCAGGGCGTTGAATTGCCGATTGGGGAAACCTCGACCTATCAGATGGCGGGTGAACATCTTGCGCAAATACAGAAAAATCTTGAAGCCACTATCCAGATAGATAAAGAGTTACGGGCTGAGCTGGCCCCGATTATTGTCGGTATGCAATTTGCGGAAACCACAAGCCAGCATCTAACTGGGGTATCCACTGCTTGGCAATGTATTGTGGATCAGCTGAATACTCAAGGTAATACAGATGGTGAATCTGTGTTGCAAAACATTAAAAACTCCCTGCGGACTCGTGTAGAAATAGATGCTTTTTATAACAAAGTCCTTAAAACCAGCCCGCCAGAGACCGACAGTGACAGTAATCTGACTGACTGGATAGATGCATTATTCGAGGAGGGCGTGGCATGATAAAGAACGAAACGATGGATGACATGGTGGAGTTTACCTCTGTCGTGATGGACCATTGCCGCTGTGAAGCCCAGCATGCAACAGAAGTGGTCATGGGGGCGTTGAACTATTTAACGAGAGACGATGCGGTGGATCTTCAGAGTGCCGTGCAGGCGTTGCAGGAAAGCTCCAATTCTGATGAGCATGTTCGCTCATTGAAGCAAACGCTGTCTACTTTGCAGCTGGGGGTCGTTAACAAGACGAGCCACCAGCAGCTAATTGCAGCTATTTTACAACAGTTACAATTTCAGGATTACGTAAGCCAGCAAATGAATGTGCTGGTGAAAATGCTGGAACACTGGTTGCAAACGAGGCGGGAGCTTGGTGAAGCGGTTGAGTTATCTGGTGATCAATTACTGGCTTTCGGTAATGCCCTGGCTGCGATGACTGTGAGCGAAGACGAAAAAGCGATTGTTCAGCGGCATATTGCGGGGGTTGAGCTTGCCGTGGCTGAGCCAGAAGAAGTGGACGATTTTCTGTTTTAATAGCCTTTCGGCCAGCCTTCCGTGGCTGGTCTCATTAATCCTTGTGGCGGTAAATCAGACCGGGTCTGACGAGTAATTCGTCTTTGTGAAGCTGATCCAGTGGGAATGAATCATTCCTATACTGGGCAATCCTGTCAAAAATATACACGTCATCCTGGACTTCGATTGATTCAAAGATTGGCTTACCCATGTAATTGCCAATCGTGTGATGGCTTTGTTGACTCATTGTTATCTCCTGATGCGACTGTTGGTTTCAATGCCCGTATCGGCGCCCAATGAGGCCTCTTTAGTGGTAGGATGGTGGTTTCAATTATTAATCCGAAAACTGTGAACTATGTCAGGTAATAGCTTTGGAAATCTGTTTTGTGTCACCAGCTTTGGTGAGAGTCATGGGCCGGCAATCGGCTGTATTGTTGATGGTTGTCCCCCGGGTTTAGCCCTGTCTGCTGAGGATTTGCAGCAGGATCTGGACCGTCGTAAGCCGGGAACCTCTCGGCATACCACGCAGCGCCGTGAAGCGGACGCTGTTGAAATCCTTTCCGGGGTTTTCGAGGGCCAGACGACGGGCGCGCCCATTGGGTTGATGATTCACAACACAGACCAGCGATCGAAGGACTATTCCAAAATTATGGATCGTTTTCGTCCGGGCCATGCGGACTATACGTATCAGCAGAAATACGGCATCAGAGATTATCGAGGGGGTGGTCGGTCCTCTGCTCGCGAAACGGCGATGCGGGTCGCAGCGGGTGGTATCGCAAAAAAATATCTGTCAGATAACCTGGGCCTGCAGATTCGCGGTTATCTGGCGCAGTTGGGGGATATCCCATTAGCGCTGAAAGACTGGGAGAGCGTGTATAACAATCCATTCTTTTCGCCTGACCCTGAAAAAGTCCCCGAGCTGGAAGCCTATATGGATGCCCTGAGAAAATCAGGTGATTCCGTGGGTGCGCGAGTCAATGTGGTTGCCAGTGGCGTCCCGGTTGGCCTGGGTGAACCGATCTTTGACCGACTCGATGCGGATATTGCCCATGCGATGATGAGTATCAACGCCGTCAAGGGGGTAGAAATCGGTGCAGGGTTTGATTGTGTGAGTCAAAAAGGCACAGAACATCGAGATGAAATAACGCCACAGGGCTTTTTAAGTAATCATGCCGGTGGTGTTCTGGGCGGGATATCTTCAGGCCAGGACATTCTCGTCAGTATCGCGATGAAGCCCACCTCAAGTATTCGTTTGCCAGGGCAAACGGTGAACCTGCAAGGTGAGCCGGTTGAGGTGGTCACAACGGGCCGCCATGACCCCTGTGTAGGCATCCGTGCAACGCCGATAGCTGAAGCGATGTTGGCTATTGTAATAATGGACCATTATCTCAGGCACCGTGGTCAAAATGCCGATGTGCGATCGGAGACTCCCATCGTTCCCCCCGCTGCAGGGTAGTTTTCGCCAGGCATGACTTACTGGCGTTTATCGGGGTTCTACTTTTTTTACTTTGCCAGTCTGGGCGCATTAATTCCCTACTGGAGCCTGTATTTGCAATCCCTCGGATTCGGTGCCGTTGAAATTGGTGAATTAACGGCAGTTATCCTGGCAACGAAAATTGTCGCGCCGAATATCTGGGGCTGGATTGCGGATCACACCGGGCGACACATGGCTGTTGTGCGAATTTCCAGTTTGTTTGCGGCGATCATGTTTACCGGGGTTTTTATTCAGCAGTCCTACTGGTGGCTCGTTGCCGTGATGGTGAGTTTCAGCTTTTTCTGGAATGCCGCATTACCGCAATTCGAAGTGACAACGCTCAACGCACTGGGTGATGAAACCCAGGGCTACAGCAAGATAAGGCTATGGGGATCGATAGGTTTTATCATCACGGTTGTGGCGCTGGGCCCGCTGATAGAAAAAACCGGTGCAGATCGGTTGCCCCTGACAGTGCTATTACTGCTCGTCGGTATCTGGTTAAGTACACTATTGGTCTCTGAGCAGGCAGTGGATTATCCTGCAATAGAGCGAGAACCTATCGCCGGCGTCCTCAAAAAGCCTGCCGTCATCTCATTGCTGGCGATCTGTTTTTTACTGCAGGCGAGCCACGGACCTTATTACACATTCTACAGCCTCTATCTCACCACGAACGGTTACAGTGAAACCATCGTCGGCCAGTTGTGGGCGCTCGGCGTCGTTGCCGAAATTGTTGTATTTCTGCGCATGCATAAATGGTTACCTGCTTTCGGCCCTAAAAAACTATTACTCGTGGCGACCGGATTGACCGCCATTCGCTGGT